>JAEUQQ010000764.1 GCA_016789685.1 Acidobacteriota bacterium
GAAGCTCGACGTCACGGCGCCCGCGGCGCCGTTGCTGGTCACCGTGAAGCCCGCCACCGAGGCGAGCGCTGCGCCAACGCCATCGACCTGCGCGATTGCCAGGTCGCTGGCCGACAGCACGGTCGTCGACGCGGCCGACGAGGATCTCGGCGCCTCGACGGCCGCGGCCGTGACGACGAGACTCTCGCTGATCGCGGCCACGTCGAGGCGCATGTCGATCGCCGGCGCGACGCCGCCGCGGACGCTGACCGGCACGGGCCGGGCCCTGAAGCCATCGGCGATGGCCCGCGCCACGTAGTCGCCGTCGCCGAGGCGGGTGCATTGCGCCCGTCCCGATGCGTCTGACATCGCCGTGCAGGCGACCCCGAGCGGCGAGGTGAGTTCGATGCGGACACCGCTGGCCGGCCGGCCCTGCGGGTCGACGACCGTGCCGACGAAGGCCGGCGTCTGCGCGTTGAGGGGGAGTGCCGCCACGAGCGACACGACGAGACCACAGGCGTACGGACGGAGCAACCGTTGCACGCGACCTCCTTCCGGCGTCTTCCGCGCCGGTTCCTCCGCGCCACCATCGGCGTGAAGGAACGAGGACGCACCCGAATCGTGGCCAGGTCTCCTGACTTGCGGGTCATCGCGAACGGCTCGCGGTCTTCCCGAGCGCCACACGGCGCCAGTGACCATACATGCGAGGGTGAACCGTCCGCTCTCCGCTTACAGTGGCGGGACCGTGTGGGCATTGCACCCACTTCCCTTGACCATCGGGCGAGCGTCGAACCAGCTGACAGTATAGCGAAACGGGCCGCGGCGTGCGGCCGCCCGCGACTCGCACTATGATGCTGCCGATGAGCTCAGACCCCATCGCTGAAGCGCTCGAGGCGCTCCGCCGGGGCGACGCCGGGGCCCTCGATCGGCTCGTGCCGCTGCTCTACGACGACCTGCGGCGCGTGGCGCGCCAGCGCCTGCAGTCTGAGCGCGACGGCCACACGCTCGGCACGACGGCACTCGCGCACGAGGCCTACCTGCGCCTGTCGACGCAACGCCAGTTGCGGCCGGTCGACCGCGCCGAGTTCTTCGCCGCCGCCTCGAACACGATGCGCCGCATCCTGGTCGACTACGCGCGCGGCCGCCGCCGGCAGAAGCGCGGGGCAGGCGCCGAGGTGGTGCCGATCGATTCGGCCGACGTGCTGCTCGACGACCAGGCGATCGACGAGACGCTGGCGCTCGACCAGGCGCTCGAACGGCTCGAGGCGGCCTACCCGCGCGCGGCACGCATCTTCGAGCAGCGGCTGTTCGGCGGATTGTCGGTCGACGAGATCAGCGAAGCCGTCGGGGTCTCACCCAAGACCGTGCAGCGCGACTGGGAAGCCGCGCGGGCCTGGCTGCGCAAGGAAATCGGCCGCGACGTCAGCGTGCCCTGACCCGGGCTCCAGATCGTTCCGCGTGCGGATGGTGCACATCATCCGCCCTGCCTCGCAGCCGGCGCAGCGGATGTCGCCGGTCTACCACCACTGGCGATGGATCGCGCGACGGCCGGTCACGGTATCTTCTTGTCCTGCGTTCGACACGGTGACCGCCGCCCCGTGCGGATGTCGCCATCTGGGACGAGTGGCACACGACCTCGGCAGGGGCATGGCTGACCGCACATCACTTTCAGACTGGGAACGAGTGGCGTCGCTGTTCGACGAGGCGCGGCACCTGCCGGCGGGCGAGCAGCTGTCGTTCGTCACGGCGGCGACGCCCGACGCGCCCGCGATCCGCGCCGACGTGCTCGCCATGCTCGGCGTGGCCGATCCCGCCGCCGCGTTCGGCATCGAAGCGTGGTTGCGCACCCAGTCGGGGGAGCCCGCGGACCTGCCGTCGCACGTGGGGCCCTGGCGCATCGTTCGCGAACTGGGCCGCGGCGGGATGGGCGTGGTCTACCTCGCCGAGCGTGCGGGCGTCCCGTTCCGCCAGTATGTGGCGCTCAAGGTGCTGCGCGCCGGCCTCGCGGGCGACGAAGTCAGGGCGCGGTTCGAGCGCGAACGCCGCATCCTCGCGCGGTTGACCCATCCCGCCGTGGTGCCGCTGATCGACGGCGGCGTGGCCGAGGATGGCCGGCCCTACCTCGTCATGCAGTACGTGGACGGCGACACGATTACGCGCCACGCCGACGCGAAGCGGCTCGCCATTGCCGCACGGTTGCGCCAGTTCATCGTCGTGTGCCGCGCGGTGCAGCACGCGCACGCGCACCTCGTGGTGCATCGCGACCTGAAGCCGTCCAACATCCTGGTCGACCAGGACGGCACCGTGCGGTTGCTCGATTTCGGCATCGCCAAGATGCTGGGGCCCGACGACGGCGAGGCCGACGAGGGCATCACGCGCGAGGTCGTGGCCCCGCTCACGCCGGCGCGCGCGGCCCCCGAACAGCTGCGCGGCGAACCGCCCACGATTGCGACCGACGTCTGGGCCCTGGGCGTACTGCTCCACGAACTCGTGACCGGGCGCCTGCCGCATGCCGGTGGCGCCACGACCCTCGCGGCGCGGGCCGACGAAATCACCGGCCGCGAGTTGACGCGCCTCAGCCGCCTGGTGCTGCAGCCACCCGATGATGCCGACGCCCCGTCGCTCGGCGCGCTGGCCGAGGCGCGCGCCACGACGCCCGATCGGCTCTCGCGGTTCGTGCGGGGCGACCTCGAGACCATCGTCGCCAAGGCGCTGCACCCGCGCGCCGAGCGACGGTACGAGAGCGTCGGGGCGCTGGCCGACGACATCGGCGCGTTCCTCGACGGGCGCCCCATCGCCGCCCGTCCCGACGCCATCGGGTACCGGTTTCGCCGCTTCGTCGCCCGCCACCGTGCGGCGTCGGCGGCCGTGGCCCTCGCCGTGGTGGCGGTCGCCGCGCTGACGGTGGGCACGCTGGTGCAGAACGCACGTGTCACGCGCGAGCGTGACCGTGCCGAAGCCGAGGGCGCCAAGGCCCGGGCCGTGGCCGACCTCCTCGTCGATCTGCTGCGGGGATCGGGGCCGACCGAAGTGGGGAGGGCCGACCAGGTGTCGGTGGCGGAACTGCTCGATCGCGGCGCTCGCCAGGTCGGCACGCTCTCGGGCCAGCCCGACGTGCAGGCGCGCCTGTGGCACACGCTGGCCGTGATTCAGTCGAACAGGAGCCAGGTCGCGAAGGCGCGCGAGTGGTTCGAACGCGCCGTGACGGCCGGCGCGCATCTCGACGACGCCGATCCCGATCGTGCGACCCTGCTGATCGACTATGCCGCGGCGATGGCGGGGCAGCTCGACCAGCGCGGAGAGGCCCGCGATCTCATGCGCCGGCTCATCGCCAGGCTCGAGGGGCAGCGTCCGGCATCACCGCTGCTGCATGCCCGCGCCTTGCACACCCTGGCGCTCGCCACGCGCGGTGCCGAGGGGATGGTGCTCGCCGAGCGGGCCCTCGGCGTGCTGCGCGCAGACGAGGCGCCCGATCCCGTCGCCGTGTCAGACGCGCTCAACGCCGTCGGCGAACTCGCCTACCTCGATCTCAACGACAACGCCCGGGCACGCGCCGCGTGGACCGAGAGCCTGCGCCTGGTCGAGGCCGCCAAGGGGCCCGACCACCCGGCGACCCTGACGGTGCTCGGCAATCTCGGCATCGTGCTCGAGGATCCGGGCCAGGCGCTCGAGGCGCACCGCCGCGTGTTCGACGCGCGGCTGAAGATGGACGGCCCCGACAGCGAGGCCGTGGCCGCGGCGGCCAACACCCGGGCGTACTCGCTGGTCGCGGGCCGCCGGTATGCCGAGGCCGAGCCCCTGTTTGCCCAGGCCGCGGCCGTTTTCGCCCGATCGCTCGGCGCCGCGCACCGTGAGACGTGCAACGCCATGCGCAACCTCGGCATCGTCCAGACGATGCAGGGGAAGCACGTCGAGGGGCTCGACACGTTCGATCGGCTCGACGCCAGCATGGTGGCGGGCAAGACGCCGCCCTGGGAGCGTGCGGGGTTCGGGACGTACCGCGCGCAGATCCTGCGGCGGCTCGGACGGCTTGACGAGGCGGAACGCAGCCTCCGCGCCGGCCTCGAGCAACTGCGCCGCGAGCCGACCCCGCAGCCGTACCGCATCGCCGAGGCCATCGTCGAGTTGGGGCGCGTGGCGTTCGAACGGAGCCAGTTCGAGCGTGCCCGGGCGTGGTTTGCCGAGGCGGTCGCCCTGAGGGAGCGCGAAACCGCGGCCGCCACCGAGGCCGTGGCCGAGGCCCGCGCCGAACTGGGACGGGCCCTGGTGGCCCTGGGCCGCCACAGGGAGGGGCAGCCGTTGCTCGAGGCCAACGTGCCCGTGTTTGCCGGGTGGCTCATCGCGCACCCGGGAGATCTCGCGGCCCTGCGCGCCGCGCTCGGCCAGGCGGCCGGCCGGGTGTCCCGGAATCCCCTGGGCCGCCCGGCGCGTCCATGAGGCAGGGCGCGTGCGTGTGGGCTGCCGCCGCACAGGCCGGGATCGGTGCCCCTTCGCCTTGCTTCACCCTGTCGTTTTTGCCTATGATGTCGCGTTTGTGAGCGCGGGCGCGGCGGACAAGCTGGCGGCCTTGGCGTCTCACTTCGTCCACGAGGAGCGCATGAGCAAGAGTTCGACCGTGACCGTTCGCGAGACGCCGGTGTCGGCAGTCGCAACGGCCGAGTCTGGAGGCCTGACGATTCACGGCGAGACCTTCGTCATCGATACCGACGAACGACTCCAGCTCGTGGATCTCACCGAGCGCATCATGGGATTCGTCCGCCAGCTGCGGGTCCGCGAGGGCGTCGTCAGCCTGTGGTCGATGCACACGACCTGCGCTGTGTTCATCAACGAGTTCCAGACCGCGCTGCTGACCGACATCAAGCGTTTCCTCGAGCTGATGGTCGCCCGCGACGAGGAATGGCGCCACAACGACCCCGAGCACTCGGATTGCGACCGGATGAACGCCGACTCGCACCTGCGGGCGCTGCTGCTGGGCCACAGCCTGACGCTGCAGATCACGGGTGGGGACGTCGTCCTCGGCCAGTGGCAGCGAATCCTGATGGCCGAACTCGACGGACCGCGCGCGCGCACGTTGCGCGTGCAGGTCATGGGCATCGTCTAGCGCGCTACCGCGCGTCCGCGAACGTCCACGGCTTCCCACGGCGGCGTCGAACCCTCGAGGTCCGACGCCGCGTTGTGTCTCACGCCATCCCGGTTCAGACCAGACCCCCATGCGTGCCCGCCTGGCCGCCGCATCGCTCACCGACATCGCCGACAAGCTCGACGCCGGCGTGCGCCTCACTGCCGACGACGGGGTGCGCCTGTTCGAGTCTCCCGACCTGCTCGCCGTGGGCTACCTGGCCAACCGCGAGCGCGAGAAGCGCCACGCGGGACGGACGTTCTACAACTACAACATCCGCCTCGAGGCCACGAACGTCTGCGTGGCCAGTTGCCTGTTCTGCTCGTTTGCGCGGCTCAAGGAGGGCGATCCCGACTCCTACACCATGTCGCTCGAGCAGGCGTGGCAGAAGCTGCGCGACCGCGCGCACCAGCCGCTGACCGAGGTCCACATCGTCAACGGCCTGCACCCGAACCTGCCGTTCAGCTACTACACCGAGCTGTTGCGCGGCCTCAAGCGCATCCGGCCCGAGATTCACCTCAAGGCGTTCACGGCGGTCGAAATCGCCTTTTTCGCCGACCTCTACGGCATGACCGACGCGCAGGTGCTCGAGGCGCTCGTCGAGGCCGGGCTGCAGTCGCTCCCCGGCGGCGGCGCCGAGGTGTTCGCCGAGCGCGTGCGCAAGAAGATCTGCCACGACAAGTGCGATGCCGACCGCTACCTCGCCATCCACCGCACCGCCCACCAGATGGGCCTCCGCACCAACGTCACGATGCTCTACGGCCACATCGAGACGTACGAGGAGCGCATCGACCACATGCTGCGCGTGCGCGGACTGCAGGACGAGACGGGCGGGTTCCAGGCGTTCATCCCGCTGGCGTTCCATCCCGACAACAACCAGATGCGCAAGCTGCCGGCCCCCACGGCGGCCGACACGCTCCGCACGCACGCGGTGGCGCGCCTCGTGCTCGACAACGTCGACCACGTCAAGGCGTTCTGGATTGCGACCGGCGTCGAGGTGGCCCAGCAGTCGCTGTGGTTCGGCGTCGACGACCTCGACGGCACCGTGCAGGAAGAGCGCATCTACCACATGGCCGGCGCCCGCACGCCCGAGGCGATGTCGACCGACGACATCCGCCGCCTGGTGACGGCCGCGGGCCGCGAGCCGCACGAGCGCGACACGTTCTACAACCTCGTCGGCACACCGGCCTGACGGGCGCGGCCGGCCCCGGATCCGAGTTATCGTAGGGGTGCAGCACGCTGCGCCCGATCCCGGCGCGCCGACTCCATCGGCGAGGCGGTGACGCGTCCGGGACGCGGTTCACATATCCACCACGGGTTCCAACTCTCACCGAGGAGATTCGTCACATGGCTCATACCCTTCCCGCGCTGCCGTACGAGGTGGCTGCTCTCGAACCGCACATCGATGCGCAGACGATGACCATCCACCACGGCAAGCACCATCAGGCCTACGTCGACAACCTGAACAAGGCGCTCGAGGGGCATGCCGACCTGCAGGGCAAGGCGATCAACGACCTGATCCGCGACCTCAACGCGCTGCCCGAGGCGATCCGCACGGCGGTGCGCAACAACGGCGGCGGCCACGCGAACCACTCGTTGTTCTGGACGCTGATGGCCCCCAACGCGGGCGGCGCGCCGACCGGCAAGATCGCCGACGTCATCGCGAACCAGTTCGGCGGGTTCGACACGTTCAAGGCCGAGTTCCAGAAGGCCGGACTCGGGCGCTTCGGCAGCGGCTGGGCGTGGCTGGTGAGGAAGGCCGACGGCAGCTTCGCCATCGAGAGCACGGCCAACCAGGACAGCCCCGTGATGGAGGGCAAGACGCCCATCATCGGCTGCGACGTCTGGGAGCATGCCTACTACCTGAAGTACCAGAACCGCCGCGCCGACTACCTGGGGGCGTGGTGGAACGTCGTGAACTGGAACGCGGTCAACGCATCGCTGTAACGAGAGCGATCTCGCCGTACCGCGACGCGCGGAGGCGGACGGAGGGCCGGTCAATGCGACCGGCCCTTCGCGTGTGGGGAGTGTTCCTAGAACATCGTCACCGTCACCGGTGAGCCCGCCTCGACCTGCGGCACGTCCGGGGGGATTTCGATATAGCCGTCGGCGCGCGAGAGGCTCGTGATCTCGCCCGAGCCCTTGAAGGCCGGGACGGCGACGCCCTCCTCGATCCGCACGCTGAAGAACACGTGTCGGCCCGACGTGTTGGCGACCGTCCGCGCGAGCGGCAGCGTGCGCTGCTCGGGGCGCCAGGGTCCGAGGCGCGCCACGGCCCGCAGCATCGGCACCAGCAGGATGTAGGCATTCGAGAGGCACGACGTCGGATTCCCTGGCAGGCCGAGCACGAGTGAGCCGCCGACGCGCGCCAGCAGGGTCGGCTTCCCCGGCCTGACGGCGATGCCGTGGAAGATGATCTCGCCGCGTTCAGCGACAACCCCCGCGAGCAGGTCGCGCTCGCCCACCGAACTCCCGCCCGAAACGATGACGATCTCTGTGTCGCGCACGTCGTCGAAGAAGGCGTGGAGGTGGCCGCGTTCGTCGCGCAGCGTGTCGTGTATCCGTGCAATGCCGCCGTTGCCAGTGACGATTGGCGGCAGCGTGAAGCGGTTGATGTCGTGGATCTGCCCGGGCGCCAGGGGCGTGCCCGGGGCGACGACCTCGTTGCCGGTCGAGGCGATGGCGACGAGCGGTCGCGCGTAGACATCGACGAGCGTTGCCCCTGCGGCGGCGAGCGCGCCGAGGCGCGCAGGCGTCAGGTGGTCACCGGCCCGGCCGACGAAGTCGCCGGCGGCGAGGTCGCCGCCGCGCCGGCCAACGTTCTGGCCAGCTGCGACGGGCCGGTAGACCAGTACGAAGGGGTTGTCGTCTGGCGCGGGAGTCACGGCGTCGTCGGGGGCCGCCGCCGGCGTGCGCGCCGTGTGCTCGACCATGACGACCGCGTCGGCGCCGTGCGGCATGACGGCGCCGGTGGCGATGGCGATGCATGTGCCTGGCGCGACGTCGGCCGAGGGCTGCTCGCCGGTGTAGGTGGCGCCTCGCCACGCGAGACGCGTGGGTGCGTCGAGCGAGGCGCCCGTCGTGTCGACGGCGCGGACGGCGTAGCCATCCATGAGGGCGCGGTCGAAGGGCGGGACGTCGGCGGTGGCGGTGACGTCGGTGGCGAGCACGCGTCCGGCGGCATCGGCGAGCGCGACGCGTTCGGTGCGCGCGATGGGCACGATCGCCGCGCGCATCCGCTCCATCGCCGCACCGAG
>JAEUQQ010000001.1 GCA_016789685.1 Acidobacteriota bacterium
CGACCGGTTCCTCAGCGATGTCGGGTCTGGCCTCGGGAGCCGCTGCAGTCGGCGACGTCGGCGCGGCCGTCGCGGCCGCTGCCGCGTCAGTCGCATCCCAGGTCGGCACCACCGATGCCGGTGCGGGTTCCGCAGCGGCGACCGCCTCGACCATCGGGCGTTCGGCCGGCGGCGTTGGCGTGGCCTTCGGGTGCGTCAGCGCGTGGAACTCGGCCAGCCGGGCCTCGCGCTCGCGGCGCAGGTGCTCGATGGTCGCGCGCATGTCGGCGAGGCGTTCCTCGGCGGCCTCTTCCCGGCGCGCCTGCTGCTCGGCGCGTTCGGTCATCGCGCGTCGGAACTCGTCGTTGGCCCTCGGCGACATGCCTGCCAGCTTACAACGCCGCGTCGATCCGGGGGAGCGACGGCGTGCCGTCGCGGTGCCGCCTGGCCTGGCGGGGCGGCGGGCGGCTCAGGCCGCAATCCACTTGCGGAACCGGCCGATGTCGCGCTGGGCGTCGAGCGCATCGAATCGAAGTCCCCAGAGGAAGACCGGCTCACCGGGGCCGTCGGCAAGGCCCTCGCATCGCGCCACCGTCACGTGTCCGATCCAGCGCTGACCCGGGGCGATGATTTCGAGGGTCAGGTGGTCGCCCACCGTGGCAGGCGACCACGTGAGCATCGAGAGCCCCGTCGCGCTCAGATCGCGCGACACGCCGACGATGGTGTGGCCACCCACGCGAAACCGCAGGGGAAGAGTGATCCGGCTGCGCGCAGCGCGCGCCAGGCGGCTGCGCAGCGACCAGCGCACCGGCGACGGGGTGACGTCGGTCGCGCGCGCCTGGGCCGCGTCGAGCGTCGCCAGGCGCACGTCGAGCGCCCGTGACGCGTCGCCGAGATCGAGAAGCCGGCAGGCGTGATCGTAGAAGCGGCCGACGGCCGGGCGTCGCGCGGCCCGTTCGATGTGCACGCGCACCGGGAGTCGCTGCTGTCCGCAGGTGACGTGCAGGTCGATCGCGGCGCCGACCGCGTGCGCGTGCGGCCAGAGCAGTGTCGCACTGCCCGCGGTGATGTCGCGAAGCACGCCGTACCGCCAGCCCGCCCCGGCGCTCTCGACCACGGCGAGCGCAGGCCCGGCGCCCGCCTCGTCGTGACGACGAGGACGCGCGAACGACGAGCGGAGCCAGCCGAGCCGGGCCATGTGCCTGGAGTCTACCCTGTTGCCGTACGGGCGAAACGATTGTCGCGGTTCGACCATCGGCCAGGCCGACACGTCGTCTCGGTCAGTCATCGGCATGCCGGCCCCCGGAGTTCAATCGCGTTTGACGACCAGCGGTGCGGCCGGTATCGTCGGGGGCTGTCTCGCCATGTCGCGCCTGCCCGATCCCTCCGTCCCGCGTGAGTTGCTCTCAGGGGTCGTCGAGCGCGTCACCTTCCACAACCCCGACAGCGGCTTCTGCGTCCTGCGGGTCAAGGCCCGCGGCCCGCGTGACCTGCTCACCGTGGTCGGCCACGTGCCCAGTATCACGCCGGGCGAATCGATCCAGGCCAGCGGAGTCTGGATCACCGACAAGACCCACGGCCGCCAGTTCAAGGCCGAGTACCTGACGGCGGTCGCGCCGACGTCGCTCGAGGGGATCGAGCGCTACCTCGCGTCGGGGCTCGTGAAGGGCATCGGACCGCACTTCGCCAAGCAGCTCGTTGCCGCGTTCGGCGAGGACGTGTTCGAGGTCATCGAGACCACGCCTGCCCGGCTGCGCGACGTGCCCGGCATCGGGGGCGTGCGCGCCGCGCGCATCACCGAGGGGTGGCAGACGCAGCGCACGGTGCGCGAGATCATGGTCTTCCTGCACGCGCACGGCGTGTCGACGTCGCGCGCGGTGCGCATCTTCAAGACGTACGGCGCCGACGCGATCGCGCTGCTCAAGGAGAACCCCTACCGCCTCGCGCGCGACATCCGCGGAATCGGGTTCGTGAGCGCCGATCGCATCGCGGCCAGGCTCGGCATCGAGAAGACTGCGGCGATCCGCCTGCGCGCGGGTATCGGCTACGCGCTGACGAGTGCCTTCGACGACGGGCACTGCGGGCTGCCGCGGGCCGAACTGCTCGAGCGTGCGACCGCGCTGCTCGAGGCGCCGCGGGACGACATCGAAGACGCCCTCGAACACGAGTTGCGGGGCACCGACATCGTGGCCGACATGGTCGACGGCGAGCCGTGCGTCTTCCTGGCGGCGCTCCACCGTGCCGAGCGGGCGATCGCGACGCGCCTGCGCGCGATGGCGATGGGCACGGCGCCCTGGGGCGCGATCGATGCCGAACGCGCCTTGACGTGGGTCGAGGAGCGGCTGTCGATGACGCTCGCCGTGCAGCAGCGCGAGGCGCTGCGCCTCGCCACGCGGTCGCGCCTGCTGGTGGTGACCGGCGGGCCAGGTGTCGGCAAGACGACGCTGATGCAGGCCATTCTCAAGGTGCTCACGGCCAAGCGCGTCCGCCCCGTGCTGTGCGCACCCACGGGGCGCGCGGCCAAGCGGCTCGGCGAGAGTACCGGGCTCGACGCCCGGACGATTCACCGGCTGCTCGAAGTCGATCCGCGCACCGGACAGTTCCGGCGCGACGAACAGCGGCCCCTCGAATGCGACCTCGTGGTCTGCGACGAGACGTCGATGGTCGATGTCTCCCTGATGCACTCGCTCGTGCGGGCGGTTCCCGCGCACGCGGCGCTGATTCTCGTCGGCGACGCCGACCAGCTGCCGTCGGTCGGGCCGGGGCAGGTGCTGGCCGACACGATCGCGTCGGGCGTCGTGCCCGTGGTGCGCCTCACCGAGGTGTTCCGCCAGGCAGCCGAGAGCCGGATCATCCAGGCCGCCCACCGCGTCAATGCCGGCGAGATGCCCGATCTCCGCAATGCCGAGGCGCAGGCGAGCGATTTCTACTTCGTCGAGTCCGACGATCCCGACGATGCGGCGCGCAAGCTGATCCAGATCGTTGCCGAGCGCATTCCCGCGCGTTTCGGGCTCGATCCGCGCAAGGACGTGCAGGTGCTCTGCCCGATGAACCGGGGCGGACTCGGCGCGCGCGCGCTGAACGTCGCGCTGCAGGCGCGGCTCAATCCGCCGCGCGACCTGCGGGTCGAGCGCTTCGGCCACAGCTACGGGGTGGGCGACAAGGTGATGCAGATCGAGAACGACTACGACAAGGAGGTCTACAACGGCGACCTCGGCCTCGTGTCGGCGATCGACCCCGACCAGCAGGAGATGGCGATCGATTTCGACGGCCGCACCGTTGTCTACGACTTCGGCGAACTCGACGAGATCGTGCTGGCGTACGCGACAACGATCCACAAGGCGCAGGGGTCGGAGTATCCCGCGGTCGTGATTCCTGTGTCGACGCAGCACTACACCATGCTGCAGCGGAACCTGATCTACACGGGCCTGACCCGGGGGAAGCGCCTCGTGGTGCTCGTCGGGCAGGCCAAGGCGCTGGCCATCGCCGTCAAGGGGCACGCGTCGAAACGCCGGTGGTCGAAGCTCAAGGAGTGGCTCGCCTCCCCGCCGTAGGGGCGCATCATGATGCGCCCTGGACCCGCTCGCGGGGACGATCGCAGAGGCGCGTCATGCACCGTTCGCGGGGGCGCATCATGATGCGCCCCTACCAGGCGCCGCCGCCGCCACCGCCGCCGGAACCGCCGCCCCCGAAGCCGCCGAAGCCCCCGCCGAACGAGCCACCACCGAACGATCCGCCGCCGAACGAGCCCCCGCCGCCCCAGCCGCTCCATCCGCCCGACGACCATCCGCCACCACGCCGGCGGCCCTTCAGCGATGCCGGGGTCATGGCGCTGAGGATCATGTTGAGCACGACGATCCCGACGATCAGCGCGAGAATCCACTTGGCATCGAGCCGTGTCGTGCGCACGACCCGCTGTGGCCGCTGCGCCAGCCGTGGCAGATCGGCGAGCGTGACGCCGCGTTCCTCGGCGATACGGCTGGCCAGGCGCGTGACGCCCGCGACGAGTCCCTTGCCGTACTCGCCCGACCTGAAGAACGGGACCATGTCATTCCGGCTCGTGGAGCCAGACACGCCATCGGTGATCGGGCCCTCGAGGCCGTAGCCGACCTCGATCCAGACCTTGCGCTCCTCGATCGCCACGAGCACGAGCAGGCCGTTGTCCTTCTGCCGGTCGCCGATGCCGCGCCCGCCGTTCTCGAACATCTTCACGGCGTATTCGCGGATGTCGGCGTAGCCGGGCCCGTAGGTCGGAATCGTCGCCACCACGATGACGTCGCCCGTGCCCTGCTGCAGCGACCGGATGATGCGGTCGAGCGTGGCACGGCTCGAGGCGTCGATCACGTTGGCGAAGTCGTTGACCGGTTCGGTGAGTGGCGGGATGGCCTGCGCGGCGGCCCGCGAGGCCGCGACGAGGCCGACGACGCCGGCCAGCAGCGCCGCCAGGACGAAGCCACGTGGCGCGCGCATCAGGCGGTCCACGTGTCGAGGAACACGACCAGTCGTTCCACCGCGTCGAGGTACGGCGGATAGAGCGCCATCGCGGTGTCGCCGTCGAGCGTGCCCCGCTGCTCGAGCGCCACGATGTCGCGCACGACGCCGACCGGCAGGGCTGCGATACCCTCGGTGGCGCGCACGATCGCGTCGGGGCCGGAGTCGTCGTGGCCGCGCAGCCGGGCGATCTGCGCGAGCAGGCTGGCAAACGGCGACGCGGAGGCGACGATGAGGTGGGCGACGGCCGCCGAA
>JAEUQQ010000017.1 GCA_016789685.1 Acidobacteriota bacterium
CGCCAGCGCGAACGGCGACACGAAACGGGCGATGGCGCCAACGCCATCCACGGTCCCCTGCTGCCCGCCGACGCCAGCGAGCGTCGTCACCGCGCCATCCGCGGCAATGGCGCGGATCACGCGATTCGACGTGTCGGCGACGTAGAGAACGCCGTTGATCGCCGCCACGCCGGACGGCTGACGGAATCTGGCGGCAGTGCCGACGCCATCGGCGTAACCCAGGGTGCCTGGCTGCCCGGCGAACGTCGTCACGTCGCCGCCGGCGGTCATCTTGCGGATGGCGTGGTTCGAGCGATCGGCGACATACAGCGCCCCGCCAGACACCACGACGGCCGACGGGAAGCGGAAGCGTGCGGCCGCGCCCGTGCCGTTTGCCGTGCCGAACTGACCAGCGAGGCCGGCAAGCGTCGTGACGACGGCGCCCGGCGAAATCTTGCGGATCGTGTGATTGCTCGTGTCGGCAACGTAGAGATTGCCGCCCGCATCGATCGCGAGGCCCGACGGGCTGAAGAACCGTGCGCCCGAGCCCGTCCCGTCTGCCGATCCGTACTGCCCGGGCTGCCCGGCAAACGTCGTCACGACACCTGCGGGCGTGACCTTGCGGATCGCGTGGTTCAGCGTGTCGACCACGTAGATGTTGCCTGCGGCATCGCCCACCACGCCCCGAGGGGCCTGGAAGCGCGCGGCATCGCCGGTCGCATCGGTCGTGCCCGGTGTCGGCGCGAAACCGGCAAGCGTGGTGACTGCTGCTGCCGCGGTGACCACGCGCAGCGTGTGGTTCTGCGTGTCGGCGACGCGCAGCGAGCCGTCGGCCGCGGTCGCGATCGCTTCGGGATACGCGAAGCGCGACGCGCTCCCGATCCCGTCGACCTCGCCCACATTGCCCGAGACGCCGGCAAGTGTCGTCACGACGCCGCCGGCGGCAACCTTCCGGATCGACGCGTTCCCGGTATCGGCGACGAAGACGTTGCCGTCGCCGTCCACGCTCACCGCGGTGAGGGCGTTGAAGCGCGCGCCGGTGCCGGTGCCGTTCGTTGAGCCGAACGCGCCCGGATCGCCGGCATAGGTGGTCACCACGCCGGTCGGGGTGACCTTGCGAACGACGGAGTTCTGGTTGTCGGCGACGAACACGTTGCCCGCGTCGTCGACCGCGATCCCCATGGGACGGTTGAAGCGCGCCGATGCGCCGGTGCCGTCGGTCTCGCCGCTCACGCCCGCAGATCCCGCCAAGGTCGTCACGCGCCCCGACTGGGTGATCTTCCGGATCGTGTGGTTGAGCGTGTCGCCGACATAGAGCGTGCCGAGGCTGTCGATGGTGATTCCGCGCGGCTGCGAGAAGCGGGCCGCGTTGCCGAGGCCATCGAGCGAGCCGCTCTGGCCGGCCTGCCCGGCGACGGTCGTGACCACTCCGGCCGGCGAGACCTTCCGGATGACCGAGTTGAGCCGGTCGGCGACGTACACCACGCCGGATCGATCGACGGCGATGCCGGAGGGCTCGCTGAAGCGTGCCGCGCTGCCTGCGCCGTCGGCGTAGCCAGCGGTCCCTGGCGCGCCGGCAAGCGTGGTGACGACGCCAGTGGGCGTGACCTTCCGGATGACGTGGTTCTTCGTGTCGGCGACATAGACGGTGCCGATGCCATCGATGGCGATGCCCGCAGGCCCTCGCAATCGGGCGTCGGCGCCAGCGCCGTCGATGGCGCCGGCTCCACCGTTCGCGCCCGCGAGGTGGGTGAAGGTGAAGGGCTGCGCCATCGCGACCGTGGGCAGCACTGCCGCGAGAGCCAGGACCAGGACGACGCCGCGACCGAGGCGTGGGACGGCGGCAGGGCCGCCATCGACGAAGACCTGGCGAGAGCGAACGGAACGCGGCACGGCTGGCTCCTCGGGGTCAGGTCTTGAGAAATGCTGCAATGAAAGATGTGACCCCTTCGAAAGGTCTTGGCGACGATTCGGGGGGGGAGAGGTCATTGGGGGGGCTGGGGCTACAATTCGGCTGCGCCCGCTTCCAGTCAGGGCCGCCCTCACGGAGTCATGCCCATGCAGCCGTTCCGTTTACGCACCATCCGGCTCGCGCGACTCGTCGCCATCGCCGTCGTGCCCCTGTTCGCATCGCCTGCTGCCGCACAACCGAAAGCCCCGCTCACGCACGAGACCATGTGGTTGATGCCGCGCATCGGGGCACCAGCCGTCAGCCCCGATGGCAAGTGGATCGTGTACGCGCGGACCGAACCCGCCTACGACGACAAGGACCAGTCGAGCGACCTCTGGATCGTGCCAGCCGACGGGTCGCGCGCCCCGCGCAAGCTCACCGCGACCAGGGCCGGTGAGGGCGGCGCAGCCTGGAGCCCCGACAGCACGCGGCTCGCCTTCACGGCCAGGCGCGACGGCGACGAGGCCTCGCAGATCTACGTGCTCGACATGGCCGGGGGCGGCGAGGCGCAGCGCCTGACCAGCATCAGCACCGGCGCCAGCAGCCCGCGATGGCGCCCCGACGGCGGCGCGCTGCTCTTCTCGTCGACGCTGCCCGGGGGCGCCGCGTCGGATGACGAGAGCCGCAAGGTGGCCGACGAGCGCAAGAAGCGCAAGACGTCGGCGCGGGTCTACACGGGGTTCCCCATCCGCTACTTCGATCGCTGGCTCGACGATGGAAGGCCGGCGATCTTCGTCGTCGATGCGACTGGCGGAGCACCGAGGAACGTGCTCGCCAACACGGTGCTGTCGAGGTCGCCGGGCTTCGCGGGGGCCCCCACCGACTCCGGACAATCACTCGACCCCGTCTGGGCCCCCGACGGACAGTCGATCGTCTTCACGGCAATCACCAACGCCAACGCGCTCGCCTACCAGGACGCCACGGTCAGCCTCTTCCAGATCGCGGTCGCGGGCGGCGAGCCGAAGGCGATCACGCCGGCCGGCGCGTCGTACGGGCGCCCGGTCTTCAATCCGGCGGGCACGCACCTGTTCGCCCTGCGCGAAGCCGCCAGCGATCGGATCTACAACCTGCCCCGCCTCGTTCGCTTCGCGTGGCCGGCGATGGGCGCCCCGCAACCGGTCACCGGGACGTTCGACCGACCGGTCGGGAGCCTCGCGATCGCGCCTGACGGTGCCACGGTCTACTTCACCGCCGAGGATCTCGGGCTCGAGAAGCTCTACCGCGTCGCCGCCACCGGTGGAGCAGTGACGGAGGTCGGCACGAGCACCTCGGGCGTCTACGGCGCGCTGGCGATCCCGGCGAAGGCCGGCGCGACTCGGCTGTTCGGCATCTGGGAAAGCTCGGTGAACCCGGCAGAGGTCGTCAGCATCGATCCGGCGACCGGGGCGCGCACGCACGTCACGCGGGTCAACGTCGACACGGCCGCATCAATCGACTGGCAGGCCCCGCAGCATTTCACCTTCGCCAGTGCACGGGGCAAGACGATCCACAACATGGTCGTGCTGCCGCCGGCCTTCGACCCGGCGAAGAAGTACCCGCTGCTGGTCCTGATCCACGGCGGCCCGCACTCGATGTGGCGCGACCAGATCACGCTGCGCTGGAACTACCACCTGCTCGCCTCGCCGGGCTACGTCGTGCTGCTCACCAACTACACGGGCTCGACGGGGTTCGGCGAGAAGTTCGCGCAGGACATCCAGCTCGACCCGTTCGCCGGCCCAGGGCAGGAGGTCATCGAGGCGGCCGACGCCGCGATCGCGCGGTTCAGCTACATCGACGCGACGCGACAGTGCGCTGGCGGGGCGAGCTACGGCGGCCATCTCGCCAACTGGCTGCAGGGCGTCACGACGCGCTTCAAGTGCCTCGTCAGCCACGCAGGCCTGATCGACGCGGAGTCGCAGTGGGGCACGAGCGACACGATCTACTCTCGCGAGCTGATGAATGGCGGCCCTCCGTGGGAGCAGGGCCGTGTCTGGCGCGAGCAGAACCCCATTCGCCTCGCGGCGAAGTTCAAGACGCCGGTGCTGGTCACCCACGGCGAGCGCGACTACCGCGTCCCGCTCAACCACGCGATCGAGTACTGGAGCGTGCTGCAGCGCCTGCAGGTCCCGAGCCGGCTCGTCGTGTTCCCCGACGAGAATCACTGGATCCTGAAGGCCGAGAACAGCCGCTTCTTCTACCAGGAAGTGCACGCCTGGCTCGGGACGTACCTCGCGGGCGTGCCCCGCTGAGGCGACTGCAGGCCGGGGCGGCCCGCCCACCGGCTGCGTGACGCCCGACGGCCGATGTCACGGCACACCCGCTGACTCCCACCGGCTCCCGGAGTGGCCCACCACTCCGGGAGCTGCGGCAAGGAACGCCGGTCGCGTTCGATTCGTCCGAGGGTCGTAGCACCGAAATCCACGCCGGGCAAGCCCGTATACTTCCAGTTCCTCATGCTCGGCCGGACCATCTCGCACTACCTCATCCTCGAAGAGCTCGGCGCGGGCGCGATGGGCGTGGTGTATCGCGCCGAGGATCTGCGCCTCGGCCGCCATGTGGCCATCAAGTTCCTGCCGCCGAAGCTGGCGCGGTCGGTCGAGGGCATCGAACGCTTCAAGCGCGAGGTGCGGGTCGCCTCGTCGCTGAACCACCCGCACATCTGCACCGTGCACGACACGGGCGAATACGAGGGCAACGCCTTCCTGGTGATGGAGTGCCTCGACGGCGAGACGGTGCGGGCGATGGTCGATCGCGGGGCGCTGCCCTTCGACGAGGCGCTCGACATCGCGATCGACGTGGCCGACGCGCTGCGCGCGGCGCACGCCGGGGGCATCATCCACCGCGACATCAAGCCGGCCAACATCTTCGTCACGGCCGAGGCGGGCGCCAAGGTGATGGACTTCGGCCTCGCCAAGGTGGTCGACACGTCGGGCCAGATCGATCCGAATGCCACGACGGCGTTCGACATCGAATCGCCGGCAACGCTGACCAGCCCGGGCGCCCCGCTCGGCACCATGGCGTACATGTCGCCCGAGCAGGCGCGCGGCCAGGCTCTCGACGCCCGCACCGACATCTTCTCGTTCGGCGCCGTGCTGTACGAGATGATCACGGGCGCGCGCGCGTTCCCGGGCAGCGCCGTAGCCGTCGTGTTCGACGGGATCCTCAACCGCGATCCCGCGCCGATCCCGACGTTCGACCTCGCGCACCTCCGCGACCTGGCGGCGATCGTCAGGCGCGCCCTCGCCAAGCGACCCGCCGACCGTTACCCGTCGATGGACGAGATGCTGGCCGACCTGCGAGCGCTCAAGCGGCACGTCGACATGGACCAGGCCGTGTCGGTGTTCTCGTCGTCGTCGCGTCCGCGTGCGCTCGCCGGCCTGCCCGTGCTGTCGCGCGCGCGCTGGCGGGTGGTCGCGCTGACGATGGGGGCGCTGCTCTGCGCGGCGATCGGGCTCTGGGCCTGGACGGCGCGGCGGACGCCGGCGCTGACCGAGCGCGACTCGATCGTGCTGGCCGACGTCGCCAACAGCACCGGCGAGGCGGTGTTCGATGACACGCTGCGCCAGGCGCTGGCTGTACACCTGGGCCAGTCGCCATTTCTCGACGTCGTCACCGACGAGCGAATCGCCGAGACGCTGCGCACGATGAGCCGGCCGCCCGACACGCGACTGGGCAGCGACGTCGCGCGCGAGGTCTGCACGCGCCAGGGCGTCAAGGCGATGATCGAGGGCTCGATTGCCCCGATTGGCAGCCACTACGTGCTGGCCGTCACCGCGACGACCTGCGATGAGGGGCGCGTGCTCGCGCGCGAACAGGAAGAAGCCACGCGCAAGGAAGACGTGCTCCGCGCCCTCAGCCGCGCCGCGACGCGGCTGCGCGCGCAGATCGGCGAGTCGCTCGCGACGATCGAGCAGCACGACGTGCCGATCGAACAGGCGACGACGCCGTCGCTCGAGGCGCTCAAGGCGTACTCGCTCGGCCTCAGGCAGCGTGCGCTCGGCAACGAGATCGAGTCGATCCCGTTCTTCCAGCGCGCGATCGAACTCGACCCACGGTTTGCGCTCGCGCACACGATGCTCTCGAACGTCTTCGGCAGCCTCGGCGAGTCGGCGCGCGGCGCCGAGCACGGGCGCCTCGCCTTCGCGTACCGCGAGCAGGTGACCGAGCGCGAGCGGTTGATCATCACCTACCAGCACTACGATCGCGTCACGGGCGAGCTGCAGAAGTCGATCGCCACGCTGCTGTTGTGGGAACAGGCCTTCCCCCGTGACTATCGTCCGTCGAACGTGCTGTCGGTCGTCTACGCGCGCATGGGCCAGTACGAACGCGCCGTCGACAAGGCGCTCGAGGCGCGCCGGCGGAACCCGGATCACCCGTTCCCCTTCTCGAACCTCGCGCACGCGCTGCGCGGCCTCAACCGCCACGACGAGGCGCGCAAGGTGGCCGAAGAGGCCGCCACGCGCGGCATCGAGACGCTGCCGACCCGACGCCTGCTCTACCAGCTGGCCGTCCAGCGCAACGACATGGCCGAGGCCGGACGCCACCTGCTCGTCGTTCGCGGCCGGTCGCGCGAGTTCGACATGTTCGGCGCACAGGCGCAGATGGCGATCTTCGGAGGCAAGCTCCACGAGGCCGATCAGCTCTATGCCCTCGCGGAGTCGGGCGCACGCGCCGCCGGCCTCACCGAGATCGCCGATGGCTACATCGTCCAGGCCGGGCTGATGCACGCGCTGCTCGGCGCCAACGATGCGGCGGTCGCGCGCGTGCGCAGCGTGCTCGGCAGCCGCAACGCCAGCGTGCGCCTCGCCGCCGTGCAGGTCATCGGGCTCTCCGGGGCCCCGCCGGCAGTGCTCGACGAGGCCCAGCGCGTGGTCACGGCCACTGAACGGGCCTTTGCAACCGACACGCTGCTCATGGCCGTCTCGGTGTCGCAGGCACAGGCCGCCCTGCACCTGGCGCGCGGCGATGCGCGGCGCGCCCTGCAGGCCCTCGACGCCGCTCGCCCCTACGAGACCGGGCGCATGGCGCTGCTCGTGCCGATCTTCATGCGGGGACTGGTGCAACTGCGGCTCGGCCTGGGGGCCGATGCCGCGCAGACCTTCGCGCGCCTGCGCGAACTGCGAGGGGTCGATCCCTTCTCGGTCTGCTACGCGCTGGCGCCGCTCGGCGCGGCGCGCGCGCACGCGATGGCGGGTGATGCCGCGAAGAGCCGGTCGAGCTACGAGCTGTTCCTCAGCGAGTGGCAGGACGCCGACGGCGGCGTGCCGCTGGTCGAGGCTGCACGGCAGGAATTCGAGCGCATGAAGCGGGGCGCGCCAGCCGCCGCGGCGCAGTAACCTGCTGCCAGAGGTTGACGCCATGCTCTACTCGATCGCCCAGACCCCCATCGGCCCCCTCACGCTCGTCGGCGACGCGACGCAGCTCGTGTCGATTGGCTTTCACTCTGGCAGGGGCGGGGTCACGATCGATCCCGCGTGGCGCCGCAGTGATGAGGCGTTTGCGGCCGTGCGGACGCAGCTCGACGAGTACTTCGCCGGCGCGCGCCAGGTCTTCGCGCTGGCGCTCGCCCCTCGCGGCACCGACTTCCAGCGTCGCGTGTGGACAACGCTGCAGACCATCCCCTGGGGATCGACCTGGTCGTACCGGCAGCTGGCGATCGCCATCGGCAACGAACGCGCGGTGCGCGCGGTCGGTCTCGCCAACGGCGCGAACCCGTTGCCCATCGTCATCCCGTGCCACCGCGTGATCGGCAGCGACGGGTCACTCACCGGGTTCGGGGGTGGGCTGCCGACGAAGGCGTGGCTGCTCAGGCACGAAGGCGTCGCCGTCGGCGAGCCGCGGCTGTTCGCGTAGGGGCGGCAGCGCGCGCGGCCATCGATGGCGCGGCAGGCGTCACCGCGTCGCGGCCACCAGCGGGTTTCGGGCTGAGAGCTGCGGAAAGCGCGAGAAGTCGCGGTCTGCGGTCAGGAACTCCTCGATGCCGTGATCGATGCACAGCGCGGCGACGCGGGCATCGTGGACGAGGGGACCGGCAACGCGGCCGTCGAGCAGGAGTCCACGCACCTGCGCCCAGTAGCCCTCCGACTCTCCCAGCATCACGAGTCCCGGCGCTTCCATCCACGCCTCGACCTGCGCGACCGCCATGTCGAGCGGCGTGGGCGGCACGAAGATCCGTGGATGGGTCACGATGGCGAGGAACTCGTGCAGGCACGGCCACGGAATGGCCCAGGGGGCTGGTCCCTCGGCGAGCCGCGTCACGATGCCCAGCGCATCGGCGTGCCACGGTGAATCTTCGCGGTGCGCGTAGACGAGGATGTTCGTGTCGACGGCAATCACGCGCCGTGACCCCGGTACGCGATGTCGCGGATCGTGTCCCAGCCCGTGCCTGACAGCTCCGGACGCAGGCCCTGTCCCTTGAACGAGGCGCGCCGCAGGGTGAAGGCCCCGGCGCGGCGGCGTTGCCTGAGGGCATGCCTGAGCCCCTCTTCGACGAGCGCGCGCAGCGTCGTGTGTTCCCGTTGGGCCACGCGCCTGGCGCTGTCGAGCAGGCTGTCTGATATCTCGACGGTCGTCTTCATGTTCCTGGAAGTATCATATGACCCATATCGATGGGTCAACGCCGGATCAGGCGCGCGCCGTCCGCATCGGCGCCGCGGTCCAGCGGGCCACGAGCCGGTCCTTCGCGTAGCTCAGCCACAGCATCGCGATCGAGAACGCCACGAACGCGACCATGGCCGCCCAGAACGGCATCTTGCCCTTGATGGGATACGAGAAAATGCCGTAGGCCAGCTCCACGTGGACCCAGTAGAGGAACAGCGACGTCCGCCCCATCTGGATCATCGGGCTCGTCGCCGGATCGGCAGCCGGCCGCGCCATCCACGCGTAGGCCAGCGAGAGCAGGAACAACATCAGGCCAATCCGGATCACGAAGTAGCTGAGCGACGTCGTCCAGAACGTCGTACCGGGTACGAGCGGCGGGAAGTACGACGCCGTGAACCCCGCCGCGAAGATCGCCGCCCCCGACGCGGCGAAGACGCCGGCCAGCCTCCGCTCGCTGGCCGCATCGCGCGTGCGATCGATGATCACGCCGACGGCGCCGCCGGCCAGTAGCAGGGCCGCCCAGGGAAACAGGGCAAACCAGCCCTTCCCCGCCGGAGGGCGGAGGTACCACTCGAGGGGATCCGCCAGCGGCACCAGCAGGTCGGTGGCGCGCACGAAGGGCGAGGCGACCACCACGAGGGTCGTCGCAGCCGCGAAGATGGCCAGGCGCACACCGTCGCGGCGACTGCGCCCCCACAGCCAGGCCGCAGCGACCATCGACGGCCCCATCACGTTGAGGATGTCGACCTTCAGCAGACCGGTCAGTGTCGCGGACGGGTTGAAGATCCACGACTGCGCCCGAAACAGGATCGCGAGGCCCAGGATCTCCCATCCACGCTTCTGCAGGGCCCACGACGCCTCTGCCGTGCTCGCGCCCTTCCGCACCTTGGCGTTCGACGCCATCACGACGGCAAGGCCGGCGAGGAAGAGGAACAGCGGAGCCGCCATGCCCGACACGCGCACCGACTGGTAGTACCACCAGGTCGTGCGGTCGGCGGCCAGCGTCCACGCATCGATCGTGTGCGCGTGGAACATGATGACCACCGCGAGGCCACGGAGCCAGTCGATCCAGGGTCGTCGCATGTGCAGTCCCTGCCCGTCGCCGCGACGTGGTCGCGGCGCGCGGCGAACGCGAAGGCGCGGCTACGGCAACCGCACGTTGCTGCTGCCGATCGTGATGATGCGTGGATCGCTGGTCCACGCAAAGCTGTAGGTCTCTTCGGGCGACCGGTAGATGATCCGCGTGGTCTTCACATCGACGACCTGCACCCACGCCGTGCCGCTGTTGCCGACGACGAACGCGATGCGCAACCCGTCGCTCGACCACCTCGGCTTCGAGAATGCGGTGTAGTCGAACTCGTTGGTGGGCGTCTCGGGCAGCCGCGTCGCCGCGAGTTCGCGCGCGTCTTCGAGACGGGGCGTGTACAGCCACAGACCGTTGGCCGTCACGACCGCGAGGCGGCTGCCATCGGGCGAGAATGCCGGATCGCAGGCACCCGGCGACGACCCGAGCTGGCGGATGATCTCGCGCTCGACGACGTAGACGTAGGTGTGCTTGATGATCCGGGCGCCGACCTTCGTGGTCTTGCCACCCTCTTCGAGCGTGCACATCGCCGTGAACTCGCCGCTGCGATCCCAGTTCACGAGCGTGCCGGCAAACGGTGGCACGCGGGGAGGCTCGCCGGGGCCCGTGGGTGCCGCGATCACCTGGGCCGGCGCCGCCGGCGGTGTGGCAAGCGGCGCCGTCTGCCCGTGCGCCGTGCCCGCCAGCACAGCCAGGGCAATCGCTGCCAGGCCCGTGCGGACGCGGCCGTAGCCGGCGCTTCCGGGGAACGCCACCGTGGTCCAGTCCGCGCGCTCGGAGTTCATCGTCATCGAGGGGCCTCGCGTTCGTGGTCGGGCCTGACGGCCAGGGTGCCGCGCCGTCCGGCGCCTAGCGGGCGTCGGGCACGACGTCGAAGGTCACGCTGAACTCGATGTCCTCGCGCAACGAATGCCACACCGAGCAGTACTTGTCGCGTGACAACTGGATGGCCCGCTCGACGGCCTCGTGCGGCACGTTGCCCGCCACGACGTAGTGCAGGTCCATCTTCACGAACCGCGCTGGCTGCGCGTTGACCCTGTGGGCGTCGAGCCGCGCGCTGAGGCCGGCCAGGGGATGCCGCCCGCGCGTGACGATGCTCGCCACGTCGATGGCCATGCACCCCGCAAGCCCGAAGGCCACGAGCTGCATGGGCGACGGGCCTGCCACCGCGTTGCCGTCGATCGGCAGCGTGAGAGTGGCTGCCGTGCCTGCGAAGATCAGGTCTCCCTGCCAGGTGAGGTTGACGGTGATGGGCGGCTTCGACTCGGACATAGCGAGATTCTACCCTTCGACTCACGCGTCAGGACAGGTGTGTTCGCTCAGGGCGGGCCCTTCGACTCACGCGTCAGGACAGGGAGGTTCGCTCAGGGCGGGCCCTTCGACTCACGCGTCAGGACAGGGGGGTTCGCTCAGGGCGGGCCTCCCACGCACGCGCCAGGACAGGGGGGTCGCTCAGGGCGGGCCTCCCACGCACGCGCCAGGACAGGGGGGTCGCGACGCGCGCGGGGTCAGAGCGTGCAGAATGTGATGAAGAAAGATGTGACCCCTTCGAGGTGAGGCGCATGGCTGACCGACGGCAACCGCTCTTCGTGATGGCGCCATCGCCCGTGGAGCCGATGGATCGACTCGCGGCGCACCTCGGGGTGCAGGCCCGCCTGCTCATCAAGCGCGACGACACGCTGCCCGTGGGTTTCGGCGGAAACAAGGTGCGAAAGCTCGCCTTCGTGGGCGCCGAGGCGGTGGCGCAGGGCGCCGATACGCTGATCACCTGCGGCGGCGTGCAGTCGAACCACGCGCGCGTCACGGCGGCAGTGGCTGCACGCCTGGGCATGCGGTGCCTGCTCGTCGCCAACGGCGAGCCCCAGGCCGTGGCGACCGGCAACGCCAGGCTGGCGGCCATCTACGGCGCCGAGATCCACTACGTGGCGAGCCGCGACGAGCGGGCGCCGCGGATGGACGCGCTCGCCGACGACCTCGTGCGGCACGGCCGCACGCCCTTCGTCATCCCGCTCGGCGCCTCGGTGCCTCTCGGCGCCTACGCGTTCGACGTCGCCATCGACGAACTGCTCGGGCAGCTCGACGCGCCCCCCGACATGATCGTGGTCTCGACGTCGAGCGGCGGCACGCAGGCGGGCCTTGCCGCGGGCTGCCTCCGGCGAGGCATACCGACTCGTGTCGTCGGCATCAGTGCCGATGAC
>JAEUQQ010000027.1 GCA_016789685.1 Acidobacteriota bacterium
AGCGCTCGACGAAGCCCGTCGCGCCAAACCGCCTCCCCGCCCACGTCACCGCCACCTGTTTCACGGGCTCGACTTGCGTCTCGCGGACGCCGAACACCTCGTGCCAGCCGAAGCCGGGGAGGATCGGCGAGGCGTAGCCGCGCTCGTCCTGCCATCCGGGCCGCGCCTCGACGAACAAGTGCCCGCCCGCCCTGGCGTAGTCGGCGAGCGCCGCCGCCATCTCGCGGGTCATCAGGATGGGATACGGCACGATCACCAGCGCATAGCGCTTCAACCGATCGACCGACAGGTCGCGCGCACTCGGCAGATCCACCGGGATGTTCCGCTCGAGGAACATGCGATGGTAGCCCGCCACGGCGCGGTGCATGCCGCGCCGATCGCCATAGGCCTGCTCGCCGCCAAGCAACGGCACGAGGGGGTTGAAGACAATCGCGACCTCGGCCGGCGCCGGCCTGGCCTCGGCCCACAGCGACGCGTGTGCGGCGATGCGCCGTGCGGTCTCTCCCGCCTCGCGGCTGCGCGGCGTGGGCGTGCCATCGAGGTTGATCAGGCCGTAGCCGCCGGCCTCGTAGCCGGAACTCATCGGGTAGTACGCGTAGTGACTGATGGCCTTCGCGCCTCGCGCGACCATGCCCCACGCCCACAGGCGCAGGTCGGCACCGGTGATGGGGGTGCCCGCAATCACGCCATGCACGCCCGGCCCCGACTGCAGTTCGCCGACGTAGAAGCCCGTGTCGCCCGTCACCGACTTCACGGCGTCCATCACCAGCGACTGGCGTTCGAGCGGCCAGTCGCGGTCGGGCGAGGTGAGCCGCGGGTAGAAGCTGGTGCCGAAGTAGTCGACCGACGCCCCCATCAGGTAGTCGTCTGAGGCGTCCATGCCGTCGGCCAGCGTGCGGAACACGGGCGACGGGTTCGGCGCGTGGCTCGTCACCAGGTGCGCGCGATCCACGGCGCGCACGGCGTCGGCCCGGCCGCGCAGGTCGTCGGCGATCTTCTCGCCGATGAACACGCGCCAGTCCATGAAGTCGGCGTAGGTCAGGATGGTGCCGAATCGTGGCGGTTCGACCTCGCTCCAGTCGCGGAACGTCCGATACCAGGCGCGGTTGAGGGCCTCGATCGACCCATGCCGACGTTGCAGCCACGTGCGGAAGCGCGCGCGCGTGTGGTCGCAGTAGCAGTACTGCGCGTTGGGGAGGTAGGCCGGCTGCGCCCAGTTCATGACCGCCGGCTCGCTCCACAGGTCGTACGCATGAAAGGCCGGCGACGCGCTGGCGCGCCGCGCGACCGCCGCGAGGAAGGCGTGCATGGCACGACGCACAGCCTCGTGATCGACGCAGAATCCCGGCGCGGCCTGCGACGCGATGACGTCGCCGCTCTGCGCGACGAAGCGGCCGTCGGGAAACGCGTGCCCCACCCATTCCGGCGCAGAGTCCACGTACACCTGCACGATGACCTTGAGCCCCACGTCCTCGGCCAGGCGCAGCAGCAGGTCGAGTTGCTCGAGGTGATACTCGCCGCGACGTGGTTCGGCGTGACTCCACTCGACCCACGTGCGCACGGTGTTGAAGCCCAGTGCCTTGATCTGGTCGAGGTCGGCGCGCCAGCGGCGCGGCGACTCCGCGTCGATCGGCGACACCATCGGCGCACGCGCCGTGCCGCCGCTGTACCACACCGCGACCGGGTAGAACGGTGGCGGCGACGCGACCGGCGACTGCGCCCCGGCCTGGAGGCCCAGCATCAGCACGGCACACACGATCCAGCAGATACGCATCGGTCCTCGTCTTTGGGATGGGTTGGAGCGCTCAGCGCGTGGCGAGCAACTCGTCGATACCGACGAACCGATAGCCGCGGCGGCGCAGTTCGTCGAGCACGCCACCGAGGCGCAGGTGCAGCGGCTCGCGGCGCGCCGGCCCCGCCCCGACGTGCATCAGCAGGATGAAACCATTGAGCCCGTCGGGATCGCGACGCTCGTAGTCGAGGATGCTCTCGGCAATCCGCGCACTCGGCACGAACTTCGGATCGGTGTCGGCCATGTAGTCGGCATTGGCCCGTGTGCCACGCGTGAAATCCACCGTCGTCAGGCCCAGGTCGGCCGCCCACTCCACGATCTCGGCGTTGTACCATTCGTACGACGGCATCCAGTACGTCACGCGTGCGGCGTCGATGCCGAAGGCCCCGAGGGCGGACAGGTTGTCGCGCACGTCGCGATCGAACTCCGCCCGCGACACGAGCGTCGGTTTCGGTGCGTCCCATCCTGCGTAGAGCAGATGCCGATCCGAATGGGGACCAACGTAGTGCCCATCGGCGATGGCGCGCCGCACGTCGGGCACGAACGCGGGAGTCCGCACGAAATCGCCGGTCAGGAAGAACGACCCCCGGGCGCCCACCCGCCGCAACTCGTCGAGAATCGTGGGCATGCCCTCGGCGAACTCGTGCCCGGTGAACACCAGGGCGAGCCGGCGGGCGTCGCGCGAGCCGCGGATCACCGCCCCGTCGTCGTCACGCGTCGTGCCGTCACTCGCGGCCGACACGGCCACCCCCAGCGCGCAGGCAAGCACGAGCGGCCTCACCGCGCCACTCCCCTGGCCGTGCCTGCGGCCGTAGCCGGCGCCGGCAGTGGCGACATCCCGACGAGGCGCCCACGCCCGGCCTCACCGCCTCCGCGCTCAACCCAGACGAGGGCCCGGTTGTTCACCGCGAGCATCGTCGGTTCCGCCACGGGCGTGGCGACGCGGACAGCCGCGCTGCCATCGGCATTCGCGCGCCAGACCGTTCCGTCCGGCAGCGACTCCACCCAGAAGATGGCACCGTTTGCCAACGCCACGGCCCAGGGCCGCCGCAACCCTTCGACGACGGTCCACGCGTCGCCGCCCTCGACCGATACGGCGCGCAGACGGCCCGCTTCGCCCTCGTCATCCATCTGCGCCCAGACCACGCGATCGCCGTCGATCATTACCCCCGGGGTGTTCGTGCCCTCGGCGAGGCGACGGACGTCGGCGCCCGCGAGGTCGCTGCCCCAGACCGCCCCTCGCGGAACGGCATCGACCCACACGAGGCGCTCGCCGCTGCGCCGCAGCGACGTCGGCGATGCCGACGCCGCCACGACCGCGACGTCACCCGACGACAGGTGAATCCGTCGCACCTGGCCCGACGTGCGCTCGGTCCACACCAGCACGTCGTCGATCACGACCAGCGAGGTTGCCTCACCCGCCTCTGACGTCAGCAACGTGGGCGGCGCGAACGTCCGGGCGTCTGCGTCCAGGCGCTCGTAGCGCCACAGCCCGCGCGCATCGGCCACGTACAGTGCGCGAGCGTCGCCGGTCATCGCGGTCGGCGAGACGAGCGTCTCGTCGATCCGCACCGACTCGGCCCGCTCGACGAGCGGCGTGTGCGCGAGCACGCCGGTGCCGTCGATCCAGTACACGGCTGCCGCGTCGAGCCACAGTCCGCGCGGGTCGGTGAGCCCTGATGCCAGCGGTGTCGGAGACGAAGGCAACGTCGGCGCCGGCGACGGCATCGGCTCAGGGTCCGGAGCCGGCTCGCCGGGAGCCGTCGCCACCGTGACCCGCACGACGCGCCTGGCCGTGTTGCGTGCGGCGCTCGCGTCAGCCGCCTCGATCGTGATCTCGTGCGTTCCCGGCGACAGCGTGACGTCGGCCCGCCACGACGCGACGTCGCGACCGGCGGCGGTGCCCCCATTCGCCTCGACGCCGTTCACGAGCACACGCGCAATCCCCGAGTCGCCGCGTTCGGCGTCAGAGGCGGTTCCACGCACCTGGACCACCGGCGCGGTCACCACCGCGTCGGGCGCCGGCGACTCGACGACCAGGTCGGGCGGTGTGACATCGCTCGTCGAGACGCCGGCCGGAACCGCCACCGGGCCGTCTTCGACGTCGTTGTCGATGTTGAAGGTGATGCCGCCCCACGTCTCGTCGTGTCCCCCGCGGTACTGGTGGATGCGCTGGTGATTGGCCCACTCCGCGTCACTCAGCGGCGTGAGGCCCCAGACCGTGTCGCGCTGGTCCCACTTGCCGATCCACACCGCGTCGGGCCGATGCGCGATGCCGGTCCAGTCCTGCGAGGCGTTGGTCGCCGAGCCGTAGACACCCGCGACGTTGCCGCGCTCGCGCATGCGGCGCCCCCAGCCGTTGACGAACGCACTCACCGCGTCGCGGCACGGCCGATCGTTCGACGCATAGGCTTCGATGTCGAGATAGACGACGGTCTGTCCGGAGAGGCCCAGCCCCGCGGCGGCCTCGCTCGCCCGATCCGCTTCGCGGACGCCCTCGGCCTCGGCCTCGAGCGTGTCGAGGCTGAAGCGATTCCTGCACGACGTGCAACTCGTGCACGGCGCCTGGTAGCCGACCCAGGTCGGGATCAGCGTCCAGCCCTGCGCGAACACGTCGCGCACCCATCCGGCCGTCAGCAGCGGCTGGCTGCAGCCTCGACTGATGCCCCCGATGTAGATGTTCACGTCGCGGTACGGGCTCTCGTGCCACCAGGCCTGGAGCGATGCCACGCTCGCCGCGGTGCACTTGTCGAAGCCGCGATTCCCGCTCGTGGCCACATCGCGCGGCGCAATGGCCACCGCGGTCGCCGCCGGCGGGCCCGGCGTCACGTCGATCGGGCCGAAGGCGCCGGCGAGCCAGAGCGTGGTGACCTCGGTGCACTGCTGCTTGCCTTCCTCGCAGGTACCACGGCGGGTCATGACCCAGGGCTCACCCGTGGCAGGGGCGTCGAATGCGGCGGCCGTGCCGCCGGCCACCGACAGGCCGCGGGCGCGCACGGCGCCGCGGGCGACACGCGCGAGCCGCGCCGCAGCGTCGGCTCCCTCGCGCGACGCCAGGGGCGCACCGGCGGCAGCAACCCATCGCGAGTGCTCGCGGGGTTCGAGCCGTTGACCGTCGATGGTCCAGCGGAGCGACACCAGCGCCTGGCCTCGCTGGTCGGCCCCGGTTGCGGCCACCAACCACTCGTCGCCGGTAAACACCGGTCGCGCAAGCCACACCTCGTCGCGATCCCACGAGGCCGGCAGGAGGGCGGGGCGCCACGACGCGCCGGCGTCGGTCGTGACGTGCACCTCGCGGCCCGATGGCCCCCCGACGAGCATGGCTTCGCCCGAGGGCGTCAGCGCGAGGAGGCCGGCCGCGGGCACGGGCCCGAGGCGCTGCCAGGAGGCACCGGCGTCTGCCGTGCTGAACAGCGCGCCGTCTGAGAAGTTGGCATTCGACGCACGCTCGACGAGCAGCCACGCCTCGCGCGCCGTTCGTGCCGCAACCGTGACGGCACCTGGCTCGAACGAGAACGGGGGAAGCGACGAGGACGTCCACGAGCCTCCGGCATCG
>JAEUQQ010000050.1 GCA_016789685.1 Acidobacteriota bacterium
GGCCGACGAACGAGACGCGGTCTTCGATGTCGAGCCACTTCGCCAGCGTGCGCAGGTCGGCCAGTTGCTCGCCGTCGCCCGCGATCGTCACGCGCAGCCCGTGGGCGGCCGGCTCGACCAGCGCGCGCATGACGAGGTCGATGCGCTTGAGCGGTGTCAGCCGCGACACCACGAAGAACTCGCCGTCGTACCCGTCACACCGGTAGCCCCTGGGCTGCAGCGGCGGATGGAGCACCTCGCTGGCAAGGCCGAGCGTCTGCGAGAGACGCTCCTGGACGGTCGCCGACAGCGCGAACAGCCGCGTGATGCGCCCCGGCGCGAGCAATCGCCGGTCGGCGGCATGCATCAGCCGCCGCCTGACACCTTCCTTGAAGCGTCCCTTGCGCCCGAGCCCCGCACAGACCTGCGGCCACAGGTCGTAGTACTCGCGCATCGTGTGCATGAGCCAGCAGACGTGCCGCTCGTGCCTGACGGCGTAGGCCGGGAAGCGCAGGCTGATGACCTGGTCGATCTTCAGCCCGTTGCTCTCGCCGACGTCTGTGAGCCAGGTCGCCAGGTACGCGGCCCCCTGGCGGCCGTGCCGGTTCTGCGGCGTGTAGATGATCTCGCTCTCGTGACCGTGCTCGCGCAGCGCCTGCACGAGCGACTCGGTCATCACGAGGTGCCCGCCTCTCGCAAAGGGCGGGTGCGACAGGACGACGCCGATGCGGGCCATCGCGGCGTCTCGCCTACTCGTAGCTGGGCACGATGCGGACCATCGCCCCGAGGTACCGGGTGTCGCGCGACCCGGACGAGAAGAACGGCGTGAACCCGTTCACCGTCCGGATTCTCAACAGGTAGACGAAGTTGGTGGGTTGTCCCGGCACGGGCCGGTACGGCAGCCCGGCGGGCATCGCGAGACCCACCGAGCCGTTGCCCCCCTGGTTGAGATCGAACGTGACGGCCTGGGCGTCGCTCGTCGCCGTCACGCGGTTGGCGACCTCGCCTGCCCGCAGTTCGAGCGTGACGCGCCGGATCTGGAGCGAATCGTAGCCGCCGTCGGCCCGCAGCTTCGCCGGGGCCCGCAGGATGAGTTGCGCCTCTTCGCCGCCGCGCAGCCAGAACCACTCCCCCTCGCGGTTGTACGCGTTGTCGTCGAGGAAGTACGCGAGCACCGGCGGGTCGCCCGCGAGCGGCTGCTTTGCGCGCGACGGCGTCACGTTCATCGGCAGGTCGTTGATCAGCGACAACTCCACCGGCAGCGCGCGGAAGAGGCCGCGCTTGGGATGTTCGGCCGGATAGAACGACGAGTAGAACGGGTTGAGGACCAGTTGCGCCGTGAACAACGAGCCGATCGCGAGGGCCACCAACGCCGGCCAGATCGATCGCAGCGGCGGCGTCGCAAACAGGAAGAGTGCGTAAAGCCCCATGAAATAGCGGTTGCCGACCGGCCCCCCGCCCCCCGAGTACGTGTAGGGCATGTAGACGATCAGCGCCAGCCCGGCGAGCGCGACACTGATCGTCGCCGCCCACGGCAGGGCCGCCCACGCCCGGCGACTCACGAGGAGCAGCACGATCGACAGGGCGCCAGGGAAGAAATAGGCGACGACGCCGGTATGCCGGCCGAACAGGAAGTAGCCGATGTTGCGCGGGAGCACCCGCGTCAGCGCGTCGGCGTTGAACAGGACGTCCGTCGGCACCGCATTTGTCGTCCGCGACATGCCCGTCGTGTCGAACGTCAGGTCGGGCCGCTGGAACGGGAATCCCGTCGAGCCATAGAACGTGTTGCGGTCGCCGCCCTGGTAGTTGAACTCGCCCGAGATCGCGACGTTGGCCCCGAACAGCGCCACCGTCACCGCGCCGGTGGCCACGACGAGCGTCGCTGCCTGTGTCCACTTGCGCTGCCACAGGCCGACGAGGCCGATGGGCCCGAGGGCCAGGATGTTGAGCGGCTTCGAGAACGTCGCGATCCCGAGCAGGACGGCCGCGACGTAGTCGGACGCGTCACTTCGCAGGAAGCGGCCCCATCGTCCCCGCGGAATCGGCGGTGCGACGATCTTGTAGGCCCAGAAGAACAACCCGAGCAGTACCGTGCACAGGTTGAACATCTCGGGCGTGAGCCACACCAGGTAGACAGGCGCGGCCGTCGCAAACAGGAACGCCACCGCGTAGCCGATGGCGGGTACTGCCTCACTCTGCGCCGCCAGGAACGCGTAGGCCGCCACGAGCGCCGCCACCAGCAGCACCACGTGGAACACCAGGAAGCCGTTCGTGCCGAACACCTTCACGAACGGCGCCGCGAACAACGGGTAGGTGAAGCTCTTGCCGTAGTAGAGCCGGTCGTCGCGCGTGTCGGGCCCCTTGCGCCATTCCAGGTACGGAAACGTCCCCGTGAGGCCGAGGCCCGCGGTCTTGCCCTTCTTCAGGAAGATCCCCTCGGGCCCGGTCGGATACTCGAGCCACACCCGTTCCAGGTCGCGGCGCTGGAACGCGAGGTCGCCGTCCTGCGCCAGGGAGTGCGCCATCGAGTAATACGTGGCCCCGTCGCTCTGGAAGCCCAGCGACGCCCGCGGGAAGTTCACCGTCACCGCCATCCCCAGCAGCAGGAGGCCGATGAACGCGCAGACCAGGTACCCGGGGTCGCGCCA
>JAEUQQ010000088.1 GCA_016789685.1 Acidobacteriota bacterium
ATCACCGCCGAACTCGACCCGGCGGCGTACCCGGAGGGCGCCGCCATCGCGGTCATGGTGCGAGCTGACCAGCCCAGCGACGGTGTCGTGAAAGACGACCTCGTGTCCAGGGCCTCGTGGTGGCCAGCCGCGGTCTTCCTGTTCGGCGTGGCCCTGGTGGTGTGGGGATACGCCGGTGAGGTCCGGTGGATCGGCGGGCGCTGACGAAGGCGTGTCCGCGCCGCTGATCGTCGGCTGGTGAGTCTGGCAGGTCGCTGCCGGCACGACGGGGCACTTGTGCGAGACTACCGGCACCTGCGGCACGCGCGCTTCCTCGACCGCCAGCGCGTCGCGCCGTCTCCTCCCGTCGCTCAACCGCCAGTGAGGTTAACCGCCCATGACCGCCCTGCCACGAGTCGCCTCCCTGACCGCGCTGCCGCTGGTGGTTAGCCTCGTCGTGCTCGCCTGTGCCGCGGCCGCGTCTGCACAGCCGTCGCCAGGGCGGCAGGCCGCGGATCTCATCGTGACCAACGGCTACCTCGTCACGATGAACGGCGCGAAGGACATCGTCGAGAACGGTGCGGTCGTCATCACGGGCGGGCGCATCGTCGCCGTCGGACCGGCCGCGCTCGCGGCGCAGTACTCGGCGGCGAAGACGATCGACGCGCGCGGCGCGATCGTGATGCCCGGCATGATCAACACGCACACACACGTGTCGATGACCGTCTTCCGCGGCCTCGGCGACGACGTGCCCGACCGCTTGCGAAAGTTGATTTTCCCGCTCGAGAAGGCGCTCGTCGACCGCGAACTCGTCTACTGGGGTGGCTTGCACGGCATGCTCGAGATGGTCGAGGGCGGCGTCACGACGTTCGTTGACATGTACTACTTCGAAGACGAGGTCGCGCGTGCGGCAAAGGCCATCGGCATGCGCGCCGTGCTCGGCGAGACGATCGTCGACTTTGCGGCGCCCGATGCGCCCGAACCCTACGGCGGCATCGACTACGCGCGGAAGTTCATCGCCCAGTATCGCGGCGACCCCCTGATCACACCCGCGTTCGCACCACACGCGCCGTATTCGCTCGACACCGACCACCTGCGGCAGATCGCGAAGGAGGCCGAGGCGCTCGACGTGCCGATCCTCATGCACGTGTCGGAGATGCCCGACGAGATCGCGAGGTTCCGCAAGGAGCGCAACCAGACGCCGGTCGAGTATCTCGACGACATCGGCTTCCTGAGCCGGCGGCTGCTGGCCGCGCACTGCATCTTCGTCACCGACAGCGACATCGCGCTGCTGAAGGTACGCGACGTGGGGGTGGCGCACGCCATGGTGGCCAACATCAAGTCGGCCAAGGGCGTGTCGCCGGCCCTGAAGATGTTCAAGGAGGGCGTGCGCGTCGGGCTCGCGACCGACGGCCCGATGAGCGGCAACACGATCGACATCGTCGGCCAGCTGGGCTACGTGGCCAAGGTTCACAAGCTCGACACGAAGGACCGCAACGTGATGCCGGCGATCGATGTGGTCGAGATGGCGACCCGCGGGGGCGCGCGTGCGCTGCACATGGAGGATCGCCTCGGGTCGCTCGAGGCCGGGAAACTGGCGGATGTCATCGTCATCGACCGCGACTCGCCGCGCATGATCCCGTTTTACGACGTCTACTCGGCGCTGGTGTACGCGGCGCATCCCGGTGACGTGCGCACGACCATCATCAACGGCCGCGTCGTGATGGAGGACCGGAAGGTGACGACCGTGCCTGCCGACGACGTCAAGGGGCGAATGCGCGGGATCGGCGACAGGATCCGGACGGCGGTCGCGAAGGGCATCCAGTAGGGCGCGCAGCGGCCCACGTGCTGCGCAGTTGTCGTGCGGTGCCTACGCCCCGCTCGCGGGCAGACCCGCTCCTGGCGCCCGCAGGGGGTCGAGATGCGCGTGATGGCGGGGCGCGGCCGCCGGGTGTGGCGTTGCGGGCACGCCTCGCGCCTGCAGGGCCAATTCGCGCACGCGCTGGATGTCGGCGTCACTGTAGACCCCGTTCACGCCCGAGATCGCCGCCAGCTTCATGCCGTGCTTCAGGCCGAGGCGGTAGATCTCCTTCACCTTCTCCCACTGGATGTTGCGGCCGATCGTGAATGTCTCGTAGCGGCCCTCGAGCGCCAGGACGATCGTCTCGGCGAGGCAGGCGTACGCGATGCCTGGCGGCAGGCCGATGTTGCCCATCCGGACGTCGTCGCCCGGCAACTGGATCTCGCCCGACTCGATGACCAGCACGTCGGGCCGCTTGGCGACCTCTGAGGGTGGCAGGTCGAGTGGGCGTGCGACATCGGTGATCACGCAGCCCGGTTTCACCTTCATGATGTCGAGGATCTTCTTGCCCGCACCAGACGTCGCCGTGACGATGATGTCCATGTCGCGGAGGTTCTCGTCGGCGCGGCTCGAGAGGTGCAGGATGGCGTTCGGCGTCTCCTTGAGGATCGACTCCTTCAGCGTCAGGAGCTTCGCGACCTCGGGCGAGACGAGGTAGACCTCCCTCACGGCCATCGCCAGCAGCCTGGCGCACACCGACCCGATGGCGCCCGTGGCGCCGACGACCATCGCCTTGCCGTCGACCTTCCCGCCGGCATCGAGCGACACGAGCCCCATGCGCTTCACGGCGTCAGACGCGGCCCAGAGGGCGCCCGAGGCGCTGTAGCTGTTGCCCGTCGTGATCGGCAGGTTGGCGCGCTTGGCGACGGTGACGCCGGCGTCGCCGACGACCTTGGTGAACGCGCCGAGCCCCATGATCTGCGCGCCGAGCTGCTCGGCGATCTTCGACGCCGCAAGCAGGCGGCGGTAGGTGAACTCCGGGCTGTGCGCGAGCAGTTCCTTTGGCGTGCCGCCGACGGTGATGAGCCAGCCCTCGGCCTCGACGCCAGCGGGCGACTTGATCCCCGTCACGTGCGAGTACACGAACGGCGGCGAGTAGGCCATGATTTTCTCGACCGCCGACAGGAATCCCCGGGGTGTGTGGCGCGACATCATGTCGACGGCCTTCACCGACTTGAAGTACTCGCGCGAGAGCGGGTGGATCACGAACGCGAACCGGTTCACGCGCCGCGGCGAGCCCGAGGGATGGATGATGCGCGGTTCGAGGTCCATCTCGCCGAAGATCTCGAGGTAGTCGTCGTGGGTCACGTCCTCGAGGTGGTGCTTGTCGAGCGCGGCGAGGATCATTGCGTCGAGCACGTTGAGGCCCACCACGCGATCGAGCAGCTGCGGCGTGCGATCGATGACGACGTCGACGCCGTGCGCCCCGAGCCGGGCCACCCACTCGTCGGTGACGGCCGACGTCACGACGATCTTGCCTGCGAGTTCCTCGAGCGTGAACTGACCGAGGTGGAAGTACGGCGCGACGACGACCGTGGCCTTCTGCATCGCCTTGCGCAGCACGTGCCTGTTCCAGGCCGCGCGCACGCCGGGTGTCGCGGCGAGCGGCCCCTTGGGCAGCCAGGCCTGCGCGCGGTTGGTCGCTCCGGCGTAGCGTTCGAGGCCGCGCATCGATGTCAGCAGCGCCGGGACGCCGAGCTGCAGCAGCGGGTCGGCGAACGTGACGTTCGGCGTGTACTCGAGCATCGCCTGCGCAAGCCGGTAGTTCGTGATGCCCGAGAGGAACAGCACGCGTGCGTTGCTGAAGTACCGCGGGTCGTCGTTCTGGATGTGCCGGATCGCCCACTCGTCGAGAAAGC
>JAEUQQ010000235.1 GCA_016789685.1 Acidobacteriota bacterium
GCTCTACGCCTACATGTACGCGCACCCCGGCAAGAAGCTGCTGTTCATGGGCGACGAGTTCGCGGCCTGGCAGGAGTGGAACAGCGAGGCCAGCCTGCCGTGGCATGTCGCCGAATCGATGCCGCACGCGGGCGTGAAGGCGTTCGTCCGCGACCTCAACCGGACGTACCAGCACGAAGCGGCGCTGCACCGCCTCGATTTCGACCCGGCCGGGTTCCAGTGGATCGACGCGAACGACAACGAGAACAGCGTCTTCTCGTTCGCGCGCCTCGATCGCGACGGGCGCGACGTGGTGATCGTCGTGCTCAACTTCACGCCGGTGGTGCGCCTGGGCTACCGCATCGGCGTGCCGCAGGCCGGCGAGTACGTCGAGGTGCTCAACAGCGACCAGGCGATGTACGGCGGAGGCGGCGTGCAGAACGGCGCCATCGTGACGTCCGAGGCCTTCGAGGCCCACGGACGTCCGCACTCGGTCCGCCTGACGCTCCCACCCCTCGGCGCGCTCTTCCTCAAGTGGCAGCGGCCGGCATAGGCGTCGCTACTCGGCCCGGTCGTAGACCTTCTTCACCTCGATCGGGCGACGTGCCATCGGCAGGTTGGCGATGTAGGTGATCACGAGGCGCGGGCCCGTGCCTGTGGCCGTGTCGATGGCGACGCGCCGCTCGATCTTCAGGCCGTCCTTCGTGGTCGTGTCGATGCGCAGCACGGCATCACGCCACTGCGCGCGGTTCGACACGTCGCCCGCCGCGAGCGCGTGCGTGTACTTCTTGCCGTCGGGGACGATCCGCTCGCGCGAGCCGTCAGGGGCTTCGAACACGATCGCCGCGCCGTCGTTGACGATTGAGAGGTGTTCCGGGGCGTCCATCAACTCGCGCATGGTCTCGCGCGATCGGCGTATCCGGTCCGGGTCGGCGCCCTCGCCCGCGCCACCCCCCATCGGCCCGCCGCCGGGGCGGCTGCCGCCACCGCCGCCCATCCCCGCCATCGCCCCACCGCGCCCCATGCCACCGCCGATGCGTCCCGCTGGCCGCGTCGCATCGTCGAGGCCGCCTGCGGGCGGCGCCTGCGACAGTTCGGTGTTGAGAGTCCATGAACCCCTGAGATCGACCGGGGTCTGCTCGGCCGCGCGCAGGGCGCCGGCGACCGACAGGGTCGAGATGAAGAGCGACGCGGCAAACGTCGAGGGCAGCAGCGCGCGGAACGGGCGAAGGACCAGGGACATGCGGGACTCCAGCGACTGCGGGGGCAGGCAACCCCGCGCACGCGACAGGCACGGGAAGTGTGACGCCATTCGGGCGACGACGGCCGTCCCGGCGGGCCGATTTTGCAAACTTAACGCTGGTGGCTTCACTGAGTGCGCCGCGCCCATACAATAGGCCACGGTTCGGCTGGCCCTCTCCTCCTTCCTCCCGGTGCCCGTCATGTCTACCGCCGACACGTCCGCAACCCGACTTCCCGACAATGCCTACGTCCCGCTGGCGCCAGGCGCGACCTACCAGCCCGTCGTGCCCGCAAGCGCAACCCCGCCGGAGTCGACCGCACGGTCGGTGATCATCGGCCTGGTGCTCTGCGTCATCTTCACCGTGGCCTCGGCGTACTCGGGGCTCAAGGTGGGGCAGGTGATGGAGGCGTCGATTCCGATCTCGATCCTCGCGATCGGCCTGGCGCGCATGTTCTCGCGGCGGTCGTCGCTGCTCGAGAACGTGATCCTCACCAACATCGGCGGGACGTCGGGATCGATCGTGGCGGGCGCGATCTTCACGCTGCCGGCGCTGTACATCCTGCAGCTCAACCCGCATCCGCTGCAGTCGGTGTTCATCTGCCTGGCGGGCGGGTGCCTGGGGGTGCTGTTCCTCATCCCGCTGCGCCGCTACTTCGTCAAGGACACGCACGGGCAGTTGCCGTTCCCCGAGGCAACGGCGATCACCGAGGTGCTCGTGACGGGCGAGCGCGGCGGGTCGCAGGCGCGGTTGCTGATCGAGGCGACGCTGCTGGCGGGCGTCTACGACTTCTTCGTGACGACCTTTCAGGTGTGGAAGGAGTACGTGAACCTGCGCTTCGTTCCGGCGGTCGACATGCTGGCAGAGAAGGCGCGGATGGTCGTGAGCTTCGACGCGGTCGCGTTCATCCTCGGGCTGGGCTACGTGATGGGGCTGCGCTCCTGCATGATCCTGTGCGCGGGTGGGGTGCTGTCGAACTTCGTGCTGGTGCCGCTGATCTGGATGATCGGCGGCGGCATCAGCGACGCGCCGGTGTATCCGGGCACCATTCCCATCGCGCAGATGGGCGCGGAGCAGATCTTCCGCGGCTACGTCCGCTTCATCGGGGTGGGGGCGATCGCGACGGCGGGGATCTTCGGCATCCTGAAGTCGCTGCGGGTGGTGGCGGCGTCGTTCTCGATTGCCGCGAAGACCTTCAGCGGGTCGCACGCGGCGAGTACCGAGCGCACCGACACCGACCTGCCGTTTGCGCAGATGCTCATGGGCGTGGTGGCGTTCACGCTGGCGATCGCGGCGTTCTTCTCGATGCTGTCGTCGTCCCTTCTGCACATCGTGCTGGGCGTGGCGCTGACGCTCGGGTTCTCGTTCTTCTTCGCGTCGGTGGCGGCCAACGCGATCGCGACGACGGCGCGGAACCCGGTGTCGGGCATGACGATGCTGACGATCATCGTGTCGTCGATCGTGCTGCTGCGGTTCGGCGTGTCGGGGCAGAGCGGGATGTTCTTCGTGATGGCGATCGCGGGGATGGTGTGCACGTCGCTGTCGATGTCTGGGCAGACCATCACCGACCTGAAGACGGGGTACTGGCTGGGGTCGACGCCGGCGACGCAGCAGCGGGTGAAGTTCATGGGTGTGATAGCGGCGTCGGTGGCGGCGGGGCTGACGATCGTGCTGCTGGCGCAGGTGTTCCAGTTCGGTGAGGCAGCGCCGGGTGATTCGCGCGTGGTGCTCGCGTCGCCGCAGGCGTCGATCATGAAGGCGCTGGTCGAGGGGTTCATGAGCCAGCAACCGGTGGCGTACGCGCTGTTCGGCGTCGGCGCGATGGTGGCGGTGATCATGGAGATGCTGGGCGTGCCGCCGCTGGTGTTCGCGCTGGGGATGTACCTGCCGCTCGAGCTGAACCTGCCGACGCTGGTGGGCGGGGCGCTGGCGCACTTCATCAACAAGCGGAGCGAGTCGGGCGGCGAGCCGACGCGTCACTACCGCGAGCGCGGGATCATCATCGCGTCGGGGTTCATGGCGGGCGGTGCGCTGGGGGGCGTGTTCGGCGCGGCGCTGCGTCTGTTCCCGTGGTATCGCGACGACCTGGTGCAGACGCCGTTCTACGCCAACGAGCCCGTGTCGCAGACCGTGTCGCTGGTGCTGTTCGTCGCCCTGTGCGCGCACCTGTGGTGGCACTCGCTCCACCGCAAGCTAGCCTAGGCGGGGTCACATCTTTCATTGCAGCATTTTTCAAGACCTGACCCCGGAATCGCCACCATGCTACAGCCGAACCATCCAGAAATCCGCGACGCATCTGACGCAGACTGGACCGCAATCGCTGACCTCTTGACGGCCTCGGGCCTGCCCCATGACGGCGCCGAAGCGCACCTCGCCCGCTTCATCGTTGCCGAACGCGACGAGAGGATCGTCGGCTGCGCATGCGTTGAACCCTACGGTGACGCCGGGTTGCTGCGGTCGGTGGCGGTTGCGGCCAGCGAACGCGGTCGTGGCGTGGGAGAGGCGCTGACCGCCCGCGCTGCCGAACGGGCCGCGACCGGGGGCATGACGGCCCTGTTTCTTCTGACGACGACGGCCAGTCTGTTCTTCGCACGACTGGGGTTCGTCGTGATAGGGCGCGACGCTGCGCCGGCGGCGGTGCGCGGTGCGGGGCAGTTTTCTGGCGGGTGCTGTTCGACGGCAGTGGCGATGCGCCTGGCGCTTCCACTGCGGAGGCGTGTCGGGGTCAGGTCTTGAATAATGCTGCAATGAAAGACGTGACCCCGCCTACTGCCGGGCGGCGAGGATGCGCTGCACCAGGCCGTCCATGCCGGGAGTGTCAATCCAGCGCGCGACGATGACCAGGTCGTTCGCAGGATCGCAGTAGACCATGTTCGTGCCGTTGCCAAGGTGATACCACGCCTCGGCCGGCGCGCTCGGCAGTGCCTTGCGCCCCGTGTTGAGGAAGTAGTTCATGTAGCCATACTGCGGATTGGCCGTGCCCGGCGTCCGCGCCTGCCGGATCCACTGCTCCGACAGCAGCTGCCGCCCGCCCCACGTCCCGCCGCGCAGCGTCAGCAGCCCGAACCGCGCCATGTCTTCGGCGTCGATGAACATCCCCCCACCCCAGTGGCCGCCCCCACCCACCGCCTGCATCATCACGCCGTCGATGTTCACCCACGCAGTGTCGTACGCGTGCCACTGCCACGACCGCGACGCGCCAATCGGATCCATGATGCGCTCGCGCAGCACCTGCGGCAGCGGGCGCCGCCACACGTGCAGGGCCGCCAACGCCAGCGCGTTCACCCGCACGTCGTTGTACTTGTAGACCGTGCCCGGCGCGTTGCGAGGCCGGGTCATCCACGTCGAGGGCTCGCCCTGCGGCCGATCGGCCCAGTCGGGCTTGCCCCACAGCGTGCCCTCCCAGTCGGAGGTCTGCCGCAGCAGGTGATCCCAGGTGATCGTCCGGTTGTGCGCCGAGGCGAACTCGGCGATGGGCACGGTCACCGACACGGGCTCGTGCACGTCGCGCAGCAACTGCGTGTCGAAGGCGAGCCCCACCACGGTCGACACGAAGCTCTTGGTCACGCTGAAGGTCATGTCGACCCGCGTCGGCTCCCCCCACTCCGCGACGATGTAGCCCTTGTGAATGACGAGGCCGGTGGCCGGCCCGCGTTCCTTGAGGGGGCCGATGGGCGCGTCGTACGGCTCGCGGCCCCACTGCAGGTAGTGCGCCACGGCGAGATCGCGCGGCGTGGTGCTCTCGTGCTGCTGCGCGTACGTGACCGCCTCGGCGAGTTTCGCCGCGTCGAACCCCAGCTCGGCCGGGGGCTTCCGCTCCCACGCGCCCCGCGGGGGGACGTAGGGCAGCGGCGCGGCGGCCGGCTGGGCCGGTGCCGCGCGCCGGCCCTGGGCAAACGTGGGCACCGCGGCCGCGAGGCACAGCATCGCGGCGACCATGACTGAGAACGGGCGGATGGCGCGCATGGCGAGACTCTACCACCGCCCGATTGGTGTGGCGCGCCCGCGCGCGGTGCGGCACAATCACGCCGCCACCTTCCACGAAGGACACCCGCCGATGACCGCTTCCGTCCGCCGCGCCACGCTCCTCGTTGCGATCTCGCTCACGCTCATCGCGGCCGTCGCCTCGGCCCAGCCGCAGGGGACGATGTCGCCCCAGGACATCCAGCGCCGCTGGGATGCCGAGAACGAACTCCAGAAGCTCGCCATCGTCGAGCGCAAGGTGATGATGCCGATGCGCGACGGCGTGCGACTCGCCACCGACATCTACCGGCCGCGCGACGCCAAGGGGCCGGTGCCGATCGTCTTCGTGAAGACGCCCTACAACTTCAACTTCTGGGACGTGCGCAACGGTGCGCCGTCTGACATGTCGAACATCCTGACCGCGATCAAGCGCGGCTACGCCTATGTCGGGCAGAACGAGCGCGGGCACTTCTTCTCGGAGGGGAACTACGACATCCTCGGCGCGCCGATCACCGACGGGTACGACACGCTGGACTGGCTCTCGAAGCAGCCGTGGTCGAACGGCAAGGTGGGCACGACGGGATGCTCGTCGACGGCCGAGTGGCAGCCTGCCGTGGCCTCGCTGGGGCATCCCGCGTTTGCGGCGATGAACGTGCAGGGCTTCGGCGCGGGCGTGGGGAAGGTGGGGCCGTACTACGAGCAGGGCAACTGGTACCGCGGCGGCGCCGTGCAGATGCTCTTCATCACCTGGCTCTACGGCGAGCAGAACCAGGTGCGCCCGATGTTCCCGCGCGACACGCCGCAGGCCGACCTGGTCGCCGCCTCGCGCCTGTTCGATCTCGCGCCGCGCATGCCGCCGGTCGACTGGAGCAAGGCGCTGTGGACGCTCCCGTCGCAGGACATCATCAGGAACGTGCAGGGCCCGCGCGGCATCTTCGCCGACCGGATGCCGGTCGACACCGGCGGCGCGATGATGCAGCGCACGCCCAACGATCCCGCCTGGTACAAGGGCGGCCTGTGGCACGAGACGATGCCGCTCAACCTGCCGGGCCTGTGGTTCATGTCGTGGTACGACGTGTCGGTGGGCCCGAACCTCGAGATGTTCAACCACGTGCGCAAGACGGCCAAGGGCGCCGCGGCCGACCAGCAGTGGGCCATCATCGCGCCGGTCGCGCACTGCTCGTACATGCGCGCTGGGGCCGATACGGTCGTCGGCGAGCGCAGCATGGGCGACGCGCGCCTCGACTACAACGAGATCGTCTACGGTTTCTTCGACAAGTTCCTGAAGGGCGAGACCTCGACGCGCCTCGACAAGCTGCCGCGCGTGACGTATTTCACGATGGGCAGCAACACCTGGCAGTCGTCCGACACGTGGCCGCCTGCCGGCGCGCAGCCCATGACCTTCTTCCTGGGCAGCGCCGGCAAGGCCAATTCGCTCTTCGGCGACGGCACGCTCGCCGCGGCCCCGCCGGTCGCCGACGCGCCCGACGCGTTCACCTACGACCCGATGAACCCGGTGACCTCGTACGGCGGCAACGTGTGCTGCACGGGCACGGCCATCCAGGCGGGATCGTTCGATCAGCGCAAGATGGAGAGCCGCAACGACGTGCTCGTCTACACGTCTGAGCCGTTTGCCGAGGGCCTCGAGCTCAGCGGGCCGATCACGCCGACGCTCTACGTGTCGTCTGACGCCAGGGACACCGACTTCACGGTCAAGGTCCTCGACGTCTACCCCGACGGCCGCGCCTACAACCTCGACGAGTCGACCCAGCGCATGCGCTACCGCGAGGGCTACGACAAGCCGCTGGCCTGGATGGAGAAGGGCAAGGTCTACAAGGTGACCCTGCAGCCGCTCAACACGAGCAACTACTTCAAGCCCGGACATCGCCTGCGCATCGAGGTGTCGAGCAGCAACTTCCCGCGCTTCGATCGCAACATGAACACCGGCGGCAACAACTACGACGAAGCCACGGGCGTCGTCGCGCGCAACGTCGTGCACCACTCGAAGCAGTATCCGTCGAGCGTCACGATCACCGTGGTGCGCAAGACCGCGCCATCGTCCGTGCAGGACTGAGCCGGCGCCTAGACGCCGGGCCCGCGCAGGGAAGGGGAGCACGGCGATGGCGAGTTCGCGCACGCCGCGCGTTGTCCTGGCCGTCCTGTCGATGGTCTACCTGCCGGTCTACGCGCTGGTGGTCGTGACGGCCGTTGCGACGAATGGCCACGACATCGTGCGGCAGCCCCTGGCCTGGTTTGCCGCGGTCGTGCCCCCCGCCTACGTGGGCCTTGCCGGCGCGTACGCCTTCGGGGTGCTCGTGCGGCCGCTCTCGGTCGGGGCCTGGCGGCTCCTGCACGTGGTCGTGGCGCCCGCCCTCGCCTTCTCGTTCGTCGGACTTGGCCTGCTGTTGCCCGTGTTTGCCGGGCTCTGGTGGTGGATCCGTCGCGCCGATGGCCCTGCCTGACCCACCGATCTTCGCTCTTTACTTTTTTCCGCGCAGGCGCATACTGGCGCCACGTCCGCCACAATCCGGTCACGTAGTGAGCCTCCCGGGAGCACCATATGACTCTCGACTCGCCGCTGATGAAGACTGCGTGGATCCTCACCGTGAGCGCCGCGTGCATCGCGCTCACCGCCCTGTTTGCCGCCCTGCTCTTCTCCTGATGCGCCTCCGGTCACCGCGGGCTGGCGAGCCGTGCGCCCGCAGGCGGTGATCTGCGCATCGCCTGCCGCGGCGCGGTGGCGCGGCGGATTGCCCATGGCCGGGCGAGGCAGCTATAGTCGCGCCTGCCATGCCAACTGCCCACGCCCCGGCGCACGTGACCCGGCTCTGTAGCGGCGCCTGCCCAACGCGCGCCACCCGAGTGCCATGCGCCAGATCGTGATCGTCACCGGCGCGAGCCGGGGGATCGGTGCGGCAACCGCGACGCGCGCGGCGGCGCGAGGCTATGCGGTGTGCGTCAACTACCTGCGCAGCCGCGGGGCCGCGGAACGAGTCGTCACCGACATCCGTGCCGCTGGCGGCCAGGCCGAGGCCGTGCAGGCCGACGTGGCCTCGGACGCCGACGTCGCGCGGCTGTTCGAGACGTGCACGGCGCGGCTCGGGACGCCGACGGCCCTCGTCAACAACGCCGGCATCCTCGAGACACAGATGCGCATCGACGAGATGGATGCGGCGCGCTGGCAGCGCGTGTTCGCGACGAACGTGCTGGGGAGCTTCCTCTGCGCCCGCGAAGCCGTGCGCCGCATGTCGACACGACACGGCGGCGCGGGAGGCGCGATCGTCAACGTCTCGTCGGGGGCGTCGCGGCTCGGCTCGCCGGGCGAGTATGTCGACTATGCCGCATCGAAGGGCGCCATCGACACGTTGACCATCGGCCTGGCGCGCGAGGTGGCCGCCGAGGGCATCCGGGTCAACGCCGTGCGGCCGGGGTTCATCTACACCGACATTCACGCGAGCGGCGGTGAGCCAGGCCGCGTCGATCGCGTCAAGACGTCGGTGCCGATGCAGCGCGGTGGCCGCGCCGATGAGGTCGCTGCCGCGATTCTCTGGCTGCTGTCAGACGACGCGTCGTACTCCACCGGGACGTTCATCGACGTCATGGGCGGGAAGTAGCGACCTGGCCGCGGGGTGGGGATGGGGCTGCAGGGCCTGTGCGCACGCCTGCGAATCTTGCCGCGCGCCGGGACGGCACGCGCCTGAGCCGCGCGCCGACGGCTGCGTGCCGCGCCTTCTGCGCGACGGACGGGGCACGAGCCCCGTCCGTGTGTGTGCGCGTCTTCAGCGAGCCCTGGGCGCTGGCACGACGATGGCCGGCACGTTGCGCTCGCGCGCGAGCTGGTTGAACGCGGCCACCTCTGTGCCCAGCAACGCGTCGAGCGTGGCGCGATGCCGGGTCCACTGCGCCGACAGGTCGGCGAGGCGCGCGCGCTGGCCGTTGGTGACGCCGACGTCGGAGCCATCGATGGCGCCGTGCAGGTAGATGTAGAACTGGTTCAACCGCATCGGGAAGTTGATGACGGTCTGGCCATCGACGACGCGCTTCTGCACCAGCAGGTCTTCGAGCGCGTTGAGCTTCTCGACGAGCGTGCGCCCGCTCTTCTGGATCGCCTCGGCCCCGTCCACCGCACCGGCCCGCTTGACGACATCCTCGATCTGCCCGCGTACGTCGCGCAGGCGGATGACACCGTCGTGCACCTGCGTCAATCCGGTGAGTACTTCAGCCGCGAGCGTGTCCTGGGCCTCGAGCGCGGACACGGGGGTGTCGAGCCTCGGGTCGAGGGCGACGACGAGCGGCTGCGACTGCGGTGCGCCACCGGCCGTGAGCCGCAGGGTGTACGTCCCTGGCGCGACGCGGCGCCCCTGCGGTGATCCGAACACGTAGAGGCCGGGAACCGTCGGAAGCATCTCGCGCCGCAGGTCCCACACGAACCGGTTCAGGCCGGGCTTCGTCGGCAGCAGGCGCGGTGCCATCGGGCCTCCGGCCGCTGCGCCGTCGGGGCGGCGGCTCGAGAACGACCGCACCACGACGCCCTTCGCGTCGAGCACGTCGAGCGTGATCGTGTCCCTGGGCGTGCTCGCGAGCCAGTAGTCGATGACCGCGCCGGCGGGCGGGTTCCGCCCGGCACGCGCGGCGCCACCGCCAAGGCCGCTGACGCGGTGCGCCTTGCGCGGCGCGAACAGTCGCGCGCCGGCAGCCGGCGGCGCCGCGTCCCACTGCCTGAGCGGCGAGAGGTCGTCGAGGATCCAGAATGCGCGGCCGGCCGTCGAGGCGAGCAGGTCGCCCTGGTGCACCTTGAGATCGGTGATGGGCGTCAGCGGCAGGTTGCCCTGGAACGGCGTCCAGCGCTTTCCGCCATCGAACGACACGTAGAAACCAAGCTCGGTGCCCAGGTAGAGCAGGTCCCTGCGCACCGGATCCTCGCGCACGACGCGCGCCCACGCCTCTGGCGCGATGCCATCGACGAGGCGCGTCCACGTCTTGCCGAAGTCGGTGGTCTTGAAGACGTGTGGCGTGAAGTCGTTGAATTTGTACTTCGTGATGGCCGCGTAGGCCGTTGCCGGCGCGTGCGGCGACACCTCGATGCTGTTCACGAGGGCTTCGCCGACGCCTGGCGGCGCGACGTTGGTCCACGTGGTTCCGCCGTCGCGCGTGAGCTGCACGTGGCCATCGTCGGTGCCGATCCAGATCGTCTTCGCGTCGTGCGACGACTCGGCGATGGTCACGATCGTGCCGTAGATCTCGCCGCCCGCGCCCTCGTTGGTGATGGGCGCGCCGCCCGGACCCTGCTTGCTCCTGTCGTTGCGCGTCAGGTCGGGGCTCGCCTCGCGCCATGTGGCGCCGCGGTCGTCACTCCTGAGCAGCACGTTGGCGCCGTGGTAGATCACCCTGGGGTCGAACGACGAGACGACGATCGGGGCGCTCCAGTTGAAGCGGTACTTCATGTCGCGCGGCGGAACGGCGGCCGGCATCTGCGGAAACGCCATCACGTCG
>JAEUQQ010000236.1 GCA_016789685.1 Acidobacteriota bacterium
GGAGAACCGGCCGGTGTGGCAGGCCGTGATGGCGCGTCGAGGGGGGCGCGTCGGTGCCCGCCGGGGCGCGCCTTGTGCTATAACGCGCGCATCCCTCCGCGATTCCGGTCGTGTTGCCTCTGAAGGAGTCATTCATGTTCCCACGTTTCGGCGCGACGCGATCGTCACTCGTCACGCTTGCCGTGCTCGCCACGGTGGTCGCCGGCCTCGGCGCGCAGTCGAGCCGCAAGCCGGCGGCCGCCCAGAAGGTCGACGAAGCCTACACCGCCAAGATCAGGGAGTACCTGCAGGATCCGCGGATCACGACGGAACTCGTCGACCACCTGCCGGCGTCAGACACCGTTCCGTCGCCGCTGGCGTTCCACGGCCGGATCGTCGGCACGCCCGGCGAGTTGACCTACGCCAGGGACATCCACCGCTACTACGAGGCGCTCGACAAGGCGTCGCCCCGTGCCTCGTTCTGGACGATCGGCAAGTCGGAGGAGGGCCGCGACATGGGCCTGCTCGCGATCGCCGACGAAGCCACCATCGCGCAGCTGCAGAAGTACAAGGGCATGCTCGCCCAGCTGAGCGATCCGCGCAAGACGACCGAGGCGCAAGCGCAGCAGCTGCTGAAGACGGCGAAGCCGATCTACTGGCTGACGAGTGGCATCCACTCACCCGAGACCGGCGGGCCCGAGATGCTGCAGGAGCTGGCCTACCGGCTCATCGTGCAGGAGACGCCGTTCATCCAGGAGATCCGCAACAACGTCATCGTCTTCATCACGCCCGTGATCGAGGTTGACGGCCGCGAGAAGCACGTCGACACCTACTACTACGGCAAGAAGACCGGCAAGCCGCGCCCGCCGCTGATGTACTGGGGCAAGTACGTGGCCCACGACAACAACCGCGACGCGATGGGACAGTTGCTGGCTCTCACGAAGAACGTCACGCGGGTCACGCTCGAATGGACCCCGACCATCATGCATGACCTGCACGAGGCCTCGACGTACCTCTACACGTCGACCGGTACCGGCCCGTACAACGAAGCACTCGACGCGATCACGATCAATGAATGGTGGATGCTCGCCACGACCGAGGTCATGGAGATGACCAAGCGCGGTGTGCCTGGCGTGTGGACGTACGGGTTCTACGACGGCTGGGTGCCGAACTACATGTTCTTCATCGCGCACGCCCACAATGCGGTGGGGCGCTTCTACGAGGTGTCGAGTTACGGCCCAGACAACCGCGACTGGCCGGGGAACACCTCGATCACGAGCCGCGAGTGGTTCCGGCCCAACCCGCCACTGCCCACGATCAAGTGGGGACCACGCAACAACACCAACATCCAGCAGTCGGCGGTGCTGATTGCCCTCAACCACGTCGCGAAGAACCGGCACACCTACCTCGAGAACTACTGGCTCAAGAGCAGGCGTTCGGTCGACAAGGGCAGGACCGGGCCGACGTTCGCATGGGTGATCCCGGCCGGGCAGCGCGCGAAGTACAACGCGGCCGACATGGTCAACGCCCTGCAGGCGCAGGGCGCCGAGGTGCACACGGCCAACGCGGCCTTCACGGCCGGCGCGGCGAAGGTCGAGGCGGGAGACTGGATCATCCGTGCCGACCAGCCGTACCGCACGCTGGTCGAGATGTACACGTCCGTCCAGAACTACGCGCCGGCCAATCCGCGGCCGTACGACGACACCGGCTGGACGATGCAGCTGATGCGGAACGTGAAGCTGCTTACGGTCACCGACAAGAGCATCCTCGACCAGCCGATGACGCCCCTGATGGCGCCCGCGCGGCCGGCGGGCGGCATCGACGGCACCGGGAGCACGCTCATCGTCGACCACACCACCGACAACAGCCTGGTCACGTTGCGCTTCAAGCACGCGGCGGTGGCGATGCGGGCGGCCGAGGACGAATTCGAGGCCGGGGGCCGGACGTTCAGGGCTGGCGCGTTCATCATCCCGAACGCCGATCGGGCCGCGATCGAACCGACGCTGAAAGCCCTCGGCCTCACGGCGGTGGCGGTCACGACCGTGCCCGGCGTGAAGACCCACGAACTCGACGTTCCGCGGATCGGCTACGTCCATAGCTGGGCCCGCACGCAGGACGAGGGGTGGGTGCGCGCGGCGTTCGACCACCATGCCGTGCCGTACACCTACTTCGCCGACATCAAGCTGCGCGAGGGCAACCTCCGCACG
>JAEUQQ010000232.1 GCA_016789685.1 Acidobacteriota bacterium
CCGCGTACCTGCGTACGTGGCCCCGATTCGTCGTACAGGGGCTCGACGACCCTGACGCCCTCGCGGACCTGGGCACCCGCGCGTACGGCTTCGTCCACGAGGCGCGCATCCAGCACGGCCCGCGGCAACGCCCGGCCGGCAACGCCCTCGCCGTAGTCACCGATGATGCGGGCACCCGATGGTCCCGTGACCATCATCCCGTCGAGCGGCACCCCGGTGTCGGCGACGGCTCGGAGCCCGACATGCGCGAGCAGCGCGAGCGCGCCGGGATTCAGGGTGTCGCCGCACAGCTTGTGGCGGGGAAAGCGTGCGCGATCGACGACCAGCACGCGGGCACCCGTGCGGGCGAGCACCACGGCGGCCATGCAGCCCGCGGGGCCGGCGCCGGCAATCAGGACGTCGAGCATGCCGTCACGCAGCCCCGAGCACGAGCGCGGAGTTCTTCGACCCGAAGCCGAGGCAGTTGCACAGGGCCGCCTCGACCGACGCGGCGCGCCCGACGATCGGCAGGCAGTCGAGGTCGCAGGCCGGATCCGGGTTGGTGAGATTGGCCGTCGGATGCAGGTACCCGCGCGCGAGACCGAGCACCGCGGCGACGACGCCGGCGGCGCCCGAGGCGCCCTGCGGGTGTCCGATCATCGACTTGGTCGACGAGCCCGCGAGGCGATCGGCGTGTGGGCCGAACACCCGCCTGACGCAACGCGCCTCGACCTCGTCGTTGAGTGGCGTCGACGTACCGTGGAAGTTCACGTAGCCGATCGCCTCGCGGCGAATGCCGGCCCTGGCGATCGCCAGTGACATCGCCTCGACGATCTGGTGGCCGTCCGGGTCCATCTGCACGCGATGGTAGGCGTCGCACGTCGACCCGTAGCCGTCGATGTAGGCGTAGATGCGCGCCTGGCGGGCGCGGGCGCGCGAGGCGCGCTCGAGCGTGAGCATCCACGCGCCCTCGCCGAGGACGAAACCGTCGCGCGCGCGGTCGAATGGGCGCGACGCTTCGGCCGGGCGATCGTTGAAGCGGGTCGCGACGACTTTCATGCGCGAGAAGCCGAAGATCATCCCCGGCGTGACGCAGGCGTCGGCGCCTCCCGTGAGCACGACGTCGGCGTCGCCGGCGCGCAGGGTCTGCATCGCGTACCCGATGGCATCGGTCGAACTCGTGCAGCCGCACGACAACACGTGGCTGATGCCGTGCAGGCGCAGGGCGATCGACACCTCGCTCGACACCATCCCGCAGATCGACACGGGAATGGCGTAGGGCGTGATCCGCTTCCAGCCGTCGGCGAAGAACTCCCGGTACTGCTCTTCGCCGATGTCGATGCCGCCCGAGCCCGTCCCGACGATCACGCCGGCCCCGGGTTCGCCGAGTTGGAGGCCGGCGTCGGCCCAGGCTTCGCGCGCCGCGATCACGGCGGCGAGCGCGGCGCGCGAGTAGCGGCGCGGGTCGGCGCGATCCGACAGCGGCAACGCCGTGCCGGCACGAATGGAGGCGACGCGCAGCGTATCGGCGTCATCGCCATCGACCGCCGGGGCGTCGTCGAGCGAAATCCGGGGCAGCGGTGCGGCCACGCGGCAGGCGAACGACGAGGCATCGAAGGCCTCAATCGCGCGCGTAGCCGAGTGTCCGTGGCGAATGCCGTCCCAGAACCGCTCGCGGCCGACGCCGTAGGGCGAGACGACGCCGATTCCGGTGATGGCCAGGCGGTCGGGCGCAGGTGTCATGGAAGAAGGGCCGGGGCGAGGGGGTGCGCTTCACTATACTCAAGTTGTGTCGGAGCCCACCGTTCCCCTGCGCGTGCGCGTGTCGGCCATCGTGTCGCTGACGGGCGCGATGGTGTTCGTGCTGGCGCTGGCCTGCGGCGCGTGGTTCTACCAGGTCAGGCTTCGCGCGGTGCCACCCGGTGCCGCGCCGTGGCGCGCGGCCGAGGCCGTGCTCTTCAACTTTGCCCTGTTCAGCATGTTTGCCCTGCACCACAGCGTGCTGGCGCGACCGGCCGTGAAACGCTGGCTCGCGCGCGTGGTACCGGTGGAACTCGAGCGCACCTCGTTCGTGTGGGTGGCCAGCGTGCTGTTCATCGCCATGTGCCTGGCATGGCGACCGGCCGCCGGCGTCGTGTGGGAGATGCGGGGCGGCATGCAGGGGGTTGGCTACGCGATGCAGGTGGCCGGCCTGTGGTTCACGGTCGCAAGCGCGCGGCGGATCGACGTGCTGGACCTCGCGGGCGTCAGGTGGGTGCTCGGCGGGGCGGCCGCGCGCGAAGGCGGTGACGACCTCACCGAGCGCGGGCCCTACACGTTCGTGCGGCATCCCATCTACCTCGGCTGGGTCCTGCTCACGTTCGGCGCCCCGCAGATGACGCTTGGGCGGCTCACGTTTGCC
>JAEUQQ010000233.1 GCA_016789685.1 Acidobacteriota bacterium
CGTAGCGCGGGAGCGTGTCGCGCGAGGCGCGCGACTCCTGGTCGTCGCGCGTGACCTTCCTGACCAGCCAGCGTTCGGCACCCGTGGTGAGGTCGCGCACGCGCAGCGCCGTGTCGAGCTGCACGCGCGTGCCGTAGACCAGGAAGCGCCCGTCGGGCGACAGCACGGGACGCATGGCGCTGCCCTGCGCGTTGGTTACCTGCATGACGTCGCCCGTGTCGCGGTCGTGCCGGTAGATCTGCCACAGCGGGAAGCGCGCGTTGTAGGTGAACGTGCCAGTCCGCTGCGCGTAGTAGACGTAGCGGCCGTCGGGCGAGACCGTCGCGCCCATGCGGTTGAGGGCCGGGCCGGCGGGCGGACCCGGCGGCGCATCGGGACTGGGCTGCGGCGGCGGTGCCGAGCCCACGCGCACGCCCGTTCCGCCGCTGCGGTGGTACATGAACAGGCCGAACGTGCCCGGTTCGGGCGGACGGCTCTTCGACACGATCAGGTACTCGCCGTCGGGCGTCCACGCCGGCGACAGCATGATCTGCGGCCGATCGTTCGTCTTGCGGTCTTTCGTGATCGCGCGCGGGTTCTTGCCGTCGGCATCGGCGATCCAGAGGTTCTCGACGCCCGTGCGATCCGACAGGAACGCGATCGTCTTGCCGTCAGGCGAGAACGTCGGCTGGCTCTCGAACGACAGGCCGCCCACGATCCGCGTCGCCTCGCCGCCCGCGATGGGCATCGTGTAGAGGTCGCCCAGCACGTCGAACACCACCGTGCGGCCGTCAGACGACACGTCCACCGACATCCAGGTCACTTCGTCGGTCGTGAACGTGATCGTGCGCTCGGTGGGCAGCACCAGCGCGTCGGCGGGCTTGTCGCCGGGTTTCTCGGCGGCCTGCGCCGCCGCTGCCTGCTCGACCGGTGATGGGGAGGGCGACGCGAACGGGAGCGCAGCGAGGGACGTTGCGAGTAAACAGCCGACAAGGCACACGCGCAGCAGGCGGGCAGGGATCATTCAGGCCTCCGGGAACCGGGCGATTGTAGTCGTTTCGCGCGGCGACAGTCAGGACGCAGGCGAATCGGCCACCCGTTGGCGCGGTGCCCGCTCCTATCGGGGGGGCAGAACCGCCAGGCGCCGTGCACCGCTCTCTTACTTGATCACCAGCAGGCGACGCGGCGTCGGGTGCAACCACTCGACGCCCCGTGCCGTGACGATGGCATCGTCTTCGATGGGGAAGCGGAGCTTCTTTCCGCCCCACTCGGGGATTGGCGTGTAGACGAAGAGCTCCGACACCATCATCGCCGTCGCGTGCACGGGCAATTCCAGCTGCGAGGCCTGGAAGAACGCCATCGACGGTCCGATGTCGTGGCCGACGTTGCCGACGCCGTGGTGTCCGAAGACGACGTCGAGGCTGTCGCCCGGCTTCGGCTGGTTGAATGCCACCGGCACGAAGCCCGCGGCCGTCAGCGCGGCATTGGCTTCGGCGATCAGCGACGCACCTGTCGGGCCGACCCGCGTGACGCGCCTGACGACTTCGCGCGCACGCTGCGCATTGGCCAGGGCGCGGTGCAGGCTGGCGGGCGCATCGGTCTCACCGGGCTTCAGGACGTAGGCGACGCGCTTGATGTCGGTGCCGAAGTTCAGCATGTGAACGCCGCCATCGATCATGACGACGTGACCCGGTTGAATCACGGTGTCGTCCGAGACCGCCACGATGCCCTCGGGGCCTGTGATGTAGACCGATGGCTGATCGAACTCCGACGAGGCGCCGCGCTCCAGCATCCGGTCCTGCAGCCACCACGCGACGTCGGCCAGCGTCGTCTTCCCCGGTGTGACGACCTCGTTGGAGAGCGCGCGTTCCCAGAGATGCACCGTGAAGCTCGCGACCTCGCCGAAGGCCACGATCTCGCTCGCGACACGTGTGGTGCGGAAGTCGATGATCAGCCGCTCGGCGCTCGTGAGGCGCGCGGCGTAGGCCGGGCCGAGGGCAGCGACGAGTTCCTCGTGGAGCGTGTGCGACAGGCCGTCGGCGGGGCCGAGGGTCTTCGACACGTTCACGCCGATGCGCTTCGGGTTGCGCTCGGTGACGAAGGCCTGGAGCGTCGTCCCGGGATTGACGATGTCGTAGGCGCCCGACTGCTCGAGCAGTTCGCCCGAGACGCCCAGGACCGCGCGCTCGATGCGATCACCGCCGCGGTCGGTGAAGACGTAGTAGCCGACCGGGCTGGCGTAGCCGCGCCCGAGGTCCTCGTAGAGCGGGTCCCAGCGGTTCTCGCGCATGGCCACGATCCACATGTCGATGCCGTGCGCTCGCATGGCAGCCGGCAGCACGAGGTCGAACTTGTCGAGGCGAATCTGGCGCAGGACCTCCCAGCGTCGCCGGGCCTCCTGCGCGGGCAGCGTGGCGGTGCTCCCGAAGACCACCGCGGCGATGAGCGTGGCGTGGACGATTCGCATCTGGTGCATGCCGCGCATTGTAGCCGCCTCACCCAGGGGCGCGCGTCGGCGCCATTGTCGACAGCACCGGCGCGACGCCGGCCGACCTCGTCGTCGATCATGCCCGCCACCAGCACCGGGGTATCGACGGACACTCCGCCGCCGTTCCCCGCGCGCCTCAGGCCGAGGGCCGACGCCACTCCGCGGTGAACGTCCTGCCGAAGCGATCCGTGGCCCGCACCTGCACCTCGCGCGTGGACGCGCCGGCCGGCGCGTAGAACAGGTGGCTGGTCAGGTGCGGCTCGACCCACGTGCGCCGCTTCGGCAGGTCGTCGCCCTTGTGCAGTTGCACCGACAGCGGATCGAAGCCCGTGCGCCGCGCCATCGGTCCGCGCGCGACGCCGTCGGCGATCCACTCCACCTTCCATTGCGGGTCCCAGTTCCACACGTTGGCAACCAGTTCCTCGCTCGCGTCAGGGTCGCTGCCGGGGCCGTACACCCGCAACTGGTGTTCGAGCGGCTGGCCCGTTCCCTTGTACGTCCACTGGATCGTCTCGCCGCGCACCTCGTAGATGCCGTACCCGGCCGGCGTGCCGTCGTGGCAGATGGGGCCCGTCCACCACGCGCCGCACACGGTGCCCTGCACGTGCTCGTGCACGTCGCCCTCGAACACGTGTTCGTTCTCGTGCGTGTGCCCGCTGATCACGTCGACCTTGTGACGCGACAGCATCGCGTAGACCGCCGCGCGGTTGTTGACCGACACCGAGGGCGAGGCGCGCCGTTCCTTCTTGTCGCGCGCCCACTGCTTGCTCTCGAGGGGAATGTGCATGAACACGACCACGCGGCGGCCCGCCTCCACGAGCGCGAGGTCGGCCTCGAGCCACTGGAGCTGGCGCTCGTCGACGTAACCCACGTAGCCCGTGCCGTGGTAGTGCACGTCCTGCAGGACGATGTAGTGCACGGCCCCGACGTCGAACGAGTAGTAGGTCGGACCGAAGTGGCGCATGAACGTCGACGTCGTCAGCTCGGCCGCCCGGGCCTCGAAGTCGAGATCGTGGTTGCCCACCACCTGGAAGAACGGCAGGCCCATCTGCGTGACGCCCCGCTCGTACTCCGGATACAGCGCGAGGTCGTCGAACATGATGTCGCCGACCGCGACGCCGAACAGCGGCCGCTCGCCCTGCGCGCGCGCCCACTGCGCGACATCGGGCACCGTCTGCGCGTGGAACATCGCCATGTCGGTGGCGTCTTGCGCCTGCACGTCGGGCAATGCGAGGAACGCGTGCTCGTCCGAGGACGCGCGACGCGGCACGAGCGCGAACTCCGCAGTCGCCTCTCCGTCGGCCGAGGCGACGATCGGCTGGTAGAAGCGCGCGGTGCCCGTGGGGTTCTGCGGGATGACGTGCGTGCGGGGGACCGAGATGTAGACAAAGGGCTGCCTGGGGGCCGCGACGAGGCTGAACTCGCCGCGGGCGTCGGTCTGGACCACCGACACGCCGTCGGTCACCGCGACCTTCGCAATCCCGGCGGCGCCAGCGTGGACCCGGCCCCGGACGCGCACCATCCCCGCGGGCCGCGCCATCGGGACGAAGGGCGGCTTCCGGGGCTGCTGCCCGAAGACGCTCGTCACGCCGGTGAGGAACGCGGAGGTCAGGCCCGCGCGCCTGAAGAACGCACGGCGATCGAGCGGTGACTGCCAGGGCGAGTGCGACATGGGCGACTCCAGGATGACGGGCGACAGCGACAGCCGGTCGACGAAGCCGCCGCGCGACGCCCGGGGTCGCGCGACGCGGCCGGCTCGACCGCGTAGAGCGTATGCCAAACCCGCCTGAGCGCGGCCGTCCCGCGCGGCCGGCCCCGCGGCGGCCGGCCCCACCTCAAGTGTGTCGGCAGCTGGACGATTACCTGTTCGGCTGTCACTCATCCGTGTCAGCCAGTGCCGTCGCCCCCCGAGTGCCGGTGCCCTGCGCCGTGCCCAACCGTTGCCGCGCCATGACTCTCAGAGCGAAACTGTCGTTTCTCGTGGGTGTTCCTCTCACCAGGCTCGTCGTCGCCGTGCTCGTGTCGACCACCATGGCCCGTTCCACCCAGCGTAGCGTCGTGCACGCCAAGGACGAGAGTGCGGTCTTCGCCGCGCTCGCGCTCGAGATGCAGCTCGACGTGGTGCAGGTGCAGCAGTGGCTCACCGACATCTCGGCGACCCGCGGCCAGGATGGTCTCGCCGACGGCTTCGACAACGCCGCGGCCGCCCGCGAGAAGTTCCTGGTGGCCCTCGGCCGCTTCGAGGCGATGTACCGCGACGAGGGCAACCGCGCGATGATCGCCGAGGCGGCGACGCTGCGTGCTGCGTTCGAGGCGTACTACGAGCGAGGCCGTTCCATGGCGCAGGCCTACATCGCCGAGGGCACCACGGCGGGCAATGCCACCATGGCCTCGTTCGACACCGCAGCCGAAGCGCTGTCGGCCTCGCTCGACCCCCTCGTGGCGTCGCAGACCGCCGAACTGTCGGCCGCCCTCGCCGAGGTCGACCACACCAACCGGATCACCATCCTCGTGCTCTCGGTCGGCGGCGTGTGCCTGACCGTCGCCACGCTCCTGCTGGGCGTGTTCATGGTACGGGGCATCAACCGGCCGATCGTCCGCAGCGTGGGCGTCCTCGGCGACGGCGCCACGCATGTGGCCGCCGCCTCGAGCCACGTGGCGCACGCGTCGCAGACGTTGTCGCAGGGCGCGACCGAGCAGGCGGCGGCGCTGGAGCAGTCGTCGGCGTCGATGGAAGAGATGGCGGCCATGACGCGCCAGAATGCCGACCACGCGCACCAGGCCGCGACCCTGATGACACAGGTGCAGGGGAGTGTCGACGACTCGACGAAGGCGCTCGAGACGATGGTGACGGCAATGGGCGCGATCCGCGAGTCGGGGCAGCGCATCGCCAGGATCATCAAGGCCGTCGACGAAATCGCGTTCCAGACTAACATCCTCGCGCTCAACGCCGCCGTCGAAGCGGCACGCGCCGGCGAGGCGGGCATGGGCTTCGCGGTCGTGGCCGACGAGGTGCGCACGCTGGCGCAGCGGTCGGCGCAGGCCGCGCGCGACACCGCCACGCTCATCGAGGAGTCGCGCGCCAATGCCGAGCGTGGCGTCGCCCACGTCGACGAGGTGGCGCGGTCGATCTCGGGCATCACGGGAAGCGTGACCACGGTCAAGACCCTCGTCGACCAGGTGAGCACAGCCAGCCGCCAGCAGGCGCACGGGCTCGACCAGTTGACACAGGCCATCTCGCAGATGGAGAAGGTGACGCAGATGAACGCCGCGTCGGCCGAAGAGAGCGCCGCCGCGAGCGAGGAACTCAGCGCGCAGGCCGAGACCACCATGGGCGCCGTCCACGAACTGGCGGCGATGGTCGGCGCGACGATCTCGGCGCCGGGCGCGCCAGGCGCGCCTCGTGATCCGCGACTTCGGGTCGTGCGCGACGCGGCGTGACGCGGCCGGCGCCGTACAGGACGTCCGCGGCGTGACGCATCGACGATCTGGTCGAGCCCGGCCCGACCAGGCGGTCGAACCCAGGGGCCCGCCGGGCGTCGCGTGCCGGGGAGCATGGAATTCACGCCTGAATCGTGACGTCGCGTGACGGGGCGTGCTGGCGCGACACTTGCCACTGTCGTGGGCATGGAGGTTCCCATGCTTACTGCCGGCCACCCAGGTCGTGTTCTCGCACTCGCCAGTGTTCTTGCGTTGTCTACCGCCGCCTGCGGCGGCGACGCCTCGTCGGTGTCACCCGTGGCGCCCACGTCCGTCACGTCGGTGACGACCGCCGCCTCGCCGCCAGGGGCGGCCACGCAGGCGGCCGTCCCCGACCTCGTCTCGATGCTCGCCGCCACGCTGCAGGACGAGTACCACGCCCAGATGGTCTACCAGGGCGTGCTCAACGATTTCGGCCAGGTGTGGCCCTTCGTCAACATCATCACGGCCGAGGCGCGGCACGCACAGTCGATCGGCCAGTTGTTCGCGGTGCGCGGACTCGCCGCGCCGGCCTCGCTGTGGAGTGCCGGGAACGTCCCGCACTTCACCAGTGTGCGAGATGCGTGTGGCGTCGCCGCCGTCGCCGAAGTCGACAACATCGCGCTCTACGACCAGTACCTCGGGCTGGAGCTTCCGGCAGACGTGCGGACCGTCTTCGTCAACAACCGGGCGGCATCGCTCAACGGGCACCTGCCCGCGTTCAACAACTGCAAGTAGTCGTCGCCACTGCGCGGCCCCTGCGCCGGGGACGGGATCGGGCCCGCCCCCGGCACGGGCTGGCTGCCAACCGGCGGGGCGCCGCCTCGCCCCGACAGGAGTTCATCATGCGTACCGCAGTCCTTCTCGTTGCCGGATTCACCCTCGTGGCGGCCGCCGCTGGCGCCCAGCCGATGCTAGGCCCACCGACCGCTGACGTGCGCGATGCGCTCGTCACGGCCCTGCAGGACGAGCACCATGCGCACGCCGTCTACGCGCGGGTCATCGAGGCGCACGGCGACGTGCGGCCGTTCGTGAATGTCGTGCGCGCCGAGCAGCGGCACATCGACGCCCTGCTCCGCACCTTCGGCACCCTCGGGATCGCCGCGCCGGAGCCGGCGTGGACGACGGCAAACGTCCCGGCCTTCGCGAACGTCGCCGAGGCCTGCGCGGCGGCGGCGACGGCCGAACGCGACAACATCGCGCTGTACGACCAACTGCTGGCACCCGAGTTGCCGCCGAACGTCCGGCAGGTCTTCGTGCGACTGCGTGATGCGTCGCTGCAGCGCCACCTGCCCGCCTTCGAGCGCTGTGGTGGGGCGGGTGCGGGGCGGTCAGCGCGCACGGGCGCCGCGAAGGGCTGGCGAGCCGGCCGACGCTGAGACCAGGCAGACCGACGCCGACATCGCGTGGGGCCGCGCCTGCGCATCGGGACGGCCCCGACGCATCGGCACCTT
>JAEUQQ010000275.1 GCA_016789685.1 Acidobacteriota bacterium
CTGACCGAGCCGGTTGTCGCCTTCGTGCCGGCGTCAAAAGGCTTCACGAACGTGAGCGTGATCGCGTCGAGGTAGCTGAGGGTCCCTCCGACCGCCGTGCCGCCGATGACGGCAGGAGGCGTGGGCGTGAGGCTGTAGTCATCGGGATAGTGATTGACGACCGCGGCGAACCCGCCGCCCGACGTGAACAGCGCGCCCAGACCCAGGTACTGGTCGGTGAGCTGCGAACCGCCCGGCACCGCTGTGCCTGTGGCGTTCGGCATCGCCGCCGGCGCCACGCCGTCACCTTCGAAGGTGATCAGTTCGGCCTGGCTGGCCGTCGCAAGACAGAGGCTTGCGGCTGCAAATGTGACGAGGACGAGTTTCATCAGCGACTCCTGCTTCGAAGAAGGGCGGCGACGCCGGCAGACACACGTGGATCCGGCGCCGGGGCACCCTGGCCGAAGCAATCGGCGCGCCTGTGGCCGGGCGGTGTCGGTCGGGCCGTAGGTGCGCCGCGTGTCACGGCCGACACGACTCGACAATTGCGGCCCAGACGTCACCGCGGGTGCCCGTGGTCCACATCGGTGCCGCATGTTGCCGCACGCCTGCCGCGTGTTGCCGCGTGTTGCCGCATGATGCGGCAGGCAGCGCAGGGCGGGTGCGAGTCGCGAAGGTCGCGAACCGGCAGAGTTCCGTCAGACGCCTGGAAGAGTAGCCGGGCGTGGCCCGCCCCGACGCCGCGCGCGCGCGTCGGCTGGACGCTGCCTCGGCCGTGGTGCTATACCAAGGCGGTTCGGTCGCCGGTCACGCCTCGTGGGCACACCTCCCCCCTCATCGCGCACCCTGTTGTCGTCGTGGAAGGAGATCGCCGCCTACCTGAAGGTCGACGTGCGCACCGCGCAGCGATGGGACAAGAAGCGGCCCATGCCGATCCACCGCTTCGTCACCGGCGAACGGTCGCACCCGTACATGTACGCCGACGATCTCGATCGGTGGCGCGCGGACGCCGATCCGGGTGGCGACGACACACCGAACGGCGGCGGATCCACACCCGAGGCCTCGACACTCGCCACCGTCCCGGGCGATGCGGGTGAGTCGGCGGCGCGCGCGCCGTGGCGCCCGCCGCGCCGGCTCGTGGCCGTCGTGGCGGCCATCGCCGTGGTCGCCGCAAGCCTGGGCGTGTTCGTGCTGCGCGGTGCCGGAGATCCGGCCAGCGCCAGGCTCGACGGGACGCGCCTCATCGTGCGCGACGCCGACGGCCGCACCTGCTTCACGCGCGATATCGCCGAGTTCGCCGACGGCGAAAGCACCGGCAACCCACCGACACACGACGACTGGATCATCGAAGACGCGGACGGCGACGGGCACACGGAGGTGCTCGTCAACGTGCCCGCAACCATTCGCGGAAACACCACGGGCCGCCTGGCGAGCTTCGACCGGCGAGGCCGACTGGTGTGGCAGTTCGCCTATGGCAAGGCCCGCGCGTGGGAGGGGCGCGACTTCTCGGCCAAGTACCGTGGACGGCTGATCGGGGTCTTCAGCGCCCGCGGCCAGCGATACGTCGTCGGCGTGGCCTGGCACCACCTGTGGTTTCCGGCGCAGGTCGTCCTGCTCGATGCGCGATCCGGCACGCTGGTCGACGAGTACTGGCATCCGGGCGCCGTCTACGAAGCCTTCCCTCGCGACCTCGATGGCGATGGGGAGCCGGAGTTGCTGCTCGGGGGCCTCAGCAATCCAGGCCTCGGCCTCGGTCATGCCGGACTCGTCGCCCTGTCGGTGCCGTTCTCGACGCCGCCCGCGAGGCAGGGCGGCATGTCAGGGTTCACCGGCGGCCGCGAGTTCGCGTATCTCGCCTTCCCCCGCTCGGATGTCTGCGCGGCCGAGGGCCTGTACCCCTACGTGACGCTCCTCGAGGCCGACAAGGGCGACCACGTCGTGATCCGGATCCAGTGCGGGGATGTGAGCTTCCACTACACGCTGGATCGAGGGCTGGGACTGGTCGATGCGCGGGTGTCGGACAACGTGCCCGCTCGCCACGCGCAACTCGAGCGGCGGGGAATCCTGTCGCACACGTTCGACGCCGCGGAGCGCGCGTGCCTGGCGCAGGTGCACCGGTCGCCAACGGTCGTCAACGGCAACGACGCGGCGCTCTTCGCGCAGTGGTCGCGCTGCGAGTAAGTCGCGTGGCAACGATCGGGTCGCGCTCAGTCGCCAGCGACGAAGAACACGATCTGCCAGCGGCCGTCGCGCCTGGCGAAGTTGACCCGGTAGTCGATCGGGCTGCGCAGGAACCTGCCATCCACGAATCCGGTCTGCTTCGGTGAGAGCCTGATCTGCACCCACTGTGCGTCGCCAGCCTGGCCGTCGACGCTCTCGACGATCGCATAGTCGAGCGCCTCGATGACCTCGGCGCTGGTGCTCGGCGCGCTTCGCACGCGGATGTTGGTGCCGATCGCCGCCATGTGGGTGAAGGCGTCTTTCTCGCGTGGCCACGTGGCAAACACGTAGGGCGCCGTGAACGACCCGTCGGTCGAGAACGTGCCACCGAGCGCGAGCACGGCAGCCAGCGCTTCCCAGAGTCGCGAGTCGGGCGCGGACGGCTTCCAGAGCCTGTGGAAGGCGTCGACGCCTTCGTCACCGCCGAACGAGAGCTTGACGTCCCTGCTCAGTGCCGACACGACGGCCTGGACGTCTCGCCGGGCGACGGCCACCTGCAGCTGCGCGCGAAAGCTGAAGAAGTCAGGCACCGAGGCGGCCTGGTCGACTGGCAGCAGCCGTGTTTGTGCACGGCTCACCGCCGGGCTCACCAGGAACACGACGATGAGCAGGCCGCGCAGGCTGTTCACGCCCGCCTGCAGGCCAGCGTGCAACGACAGCCGACGCGGGAGGGCCACTGCCGCCTGCGGCTCCAGGGCCTTGAGGTAGATGCCGCCTATGCCCGTGACTCTTCGCATCCGGACCTCCAGGCCACCCGCAACCTGCCCGATGATTGTGACGCGCTACTGTAGCCCGCCCACTGGCGGCCGCCAAGCGCAGGTCCGTTGCCGTACGCGGACCAGCGCGGGTTCACGCACGCCGGTGGGCCGCTGGTTCGAGACCGGGAGGGGCATGGCGCGAAGTCCGGAGCGCGCGGCCGCACTCCTGAAGCAGGCCTGCGCGGGGGGATTACACCGACGCGTGCCGCTGAGTCGCGCCTCCCGCCGCTTGCGCTATGATCCGACCATGTCAGTCCAATTGACCGCCGTGTTTCGACCGGTTCCCGGCGGTACGTCGAAGAATTGCCCGGAGCCAACACCCAGGGGGCAACGCTCGAGGAGGCGCGGGCGAATCTCGTCGAAGCCGTCGAACTGGTCCTTGAAGCCAACCGCACACTCGCGCGTGCAGACGCCGCCGGCGTCGATGTGATCCGGGAACCGCTGAAGCTCACCGCGTGAACCCATGACACGCGTGCTGCACTACCTGGCGATCGCTGTATTCGTGACGGCGTGCGCCGCCACAGCCGAGGCGCAACAACGACCCGGGACGTCGGGAACGCAGACGACGCCCCGCACCTTCGCCAACCCGATCATGGCAGGCGACTGGTCAGATCCTGGCCTGATCCGCGTCGGCGACGACTACTACTCGGTGCGCTCCACGTTTGGATGGCAGCCCGGACTGCCGGTCGCGCACAGCCGCGACCTGGTCAACTGGCAGTACGTCGGCCACGGATTCACCTCGCATCCCAAGCTGCTTCCCGGCGATACGCGCCTCGGCATCTGGGGCAGCGAGATGGGCTGGAATCCCAACACGAAACAGTTCCTGATCTACGCGCCGTCGCGCGATGGCGAGAACTTCGTCTACTACGCCGATCGTCCCGAAGGCCCCTACAAGGTGAAGAGCCTCGGCCTGAACATGGGCATCGATCCGGGATTCTTCGCAGACGAGGATGGGCGGCTCTACTTCCTCACGAATCGTGCCCTCCTCTACGAACTGGAACCCGACGGCCTCGCGATCAAGCGCGTCGTGACGCAGATCGATCGGTCGCCGTACAAGCTCTTCGAAGGGCCCGACATCTTCAAGCACGGCGGCTACTACTACCTGCTGTTCTCGGATGGCGGCACGCTGCCACACGAGCCGAGCACGATCAGCACGCTGCGCGCGAAGGCACTCGAAGGGCCGTGGGAAGCGGATCCGGGCAACCCGGTGATGTTCTCGACCGACAAGGGCGCGAGGTTCGAGGGCCCGGCGCACGGCACGCTGATCGACACGCCGGCCGGCGAGTGGTACATCGGCTACCACGCGCACGAGACGGCGTACTACACGCTGGGCCGGCAGTTCCTGCTCGAGCCCATCACGTGGACGGCCGACGGATGGTGGCGTCCCGTGGGCGGCAAGGTGCCCGCAACGTCGGCGAAGGCGCCCGCGCTGGCGGCGGCTCCACTCCGCCTCCGGCAGTCTGACGAGTTCGATGGCCAGGAACTCGGGCTGCAGTGGTTCTTCACCTGCGCGCCCGATCTGTCGGGCCAGGCATGGTCACTGCGCGAACGCCGGGGCACGCTGCGCATCCGGACACAACAGGGCGACCTGCACGCCCTCGAGTCGCTGCCCGGTGTCTTCCAGCAGCGGGTCATCGACAAGGCCTTCACCATCGACACGCGCGTGACCTTCGACGCGCGCGACGGACGCGAAGCCGCCGGCCTCCACATGTACCACGACCCGCTGATGAACCTCTGGCTCGTCACGACGGTCAGCAACGGCGAGAAGCGCATCGCCGTCGGCAAGCACACGCTTGGCGTGCGCGAGGATCTCTGGTCGGTGGCGAATCCCTACGGCGATCGCCCCGTGCACCTGCGGATCGTCGTGTCGGATCCCGAGACGGTCACGTTCTTCCACAGCGCTGACGGCACCGCGTGGCAGAAGCTCGGCGAGTCGCTCTACATCGGTGCCTCGGGCCATCACCTCCGCGACGGGAAGCGCGGGGATCCCGATCTCGGATGGGTCGGACGCTACAAGGAGCCGAACCTGACGCCCGAACAGATCAACGGCCGTCCCGAGCACCAGCGACAGGCACAGCGCGGCGGCAACGTGTGGACGGCGGCGACGTTCGGCGTCTTTGCCGTGCAGGATGGCGCCACGGCGCAGAAGGCCGCCGACTTCGACTACGTGCGCGTGACGCCGAAATAGCAGGGCTCGCGCTCGCAGGGGCTACTCATCGCGCCGTCGCCACCACGAGGCCGCCACCGACCTCCCAGGTGATCGTCGTGAGGCGTTCGATGAACGCGAGGTCGTGGCTCACCAGGACCAACGCGCACGACGCACTTGCGAGCGCGGCTTCGAGTGCCTCGATCGACGGCAGGTCGAGGTGGTTTGTCGGCTCGTCGAGCACGATGGCCTCGATGCGCTCGTCGAGCCCGATGGCGATCGCCAGCTTGCGCACTTCACCTGGACTCGGCTGTTCCGATGCAAGCAGGGGCTCGGGATCGGATCCCAGCCTCCGCACCAGCGTCATCAGGCGACCGCGCGCCTCGGGTGCGCGCGACCGCACGTCGTCGAGGATGGCCAGGCCCTCGGCCGACGTGAACTCCTGCGGCACGAAGGCGGTGCGCGTGCCAGAGGCGCCGAGCGCCTCGACCAGCGCCCGCACGAGCGTCGACTTGCCGCTGCCGTTCGTGCCCGCGATGCAGACGCGGTCGGCGGCGCCGAGCACCAGGCGAGGCACGCGCAGCTGCCTCGAGGGCCCCAGCAGAAGATCGAACGGCCCGACATCGGCCAGGACGCAGCGCGGCGATCGTTGCGTCGCCAGCGAGATGCCCGTCGTGAACTGCCGCTCGACGGTGAGCCCGGCCACCCGCGCCTCGGCCGAGGCCACACGCTGCTGCATCTGCCGCACGAGCCGGCCGCCCTGCGAGTCCTTGCCACTGACGCGCGCCCGATCGATGCGTGCCTTGGCGTCACGGTCTCCTCGGCCGAGGTGACGCTTCGACAGGCGCCGTGCCGACTGCGCAGCGACGTCGGCGCGTTGCTGCGCCACTCGGGCCAATCGCGCGACCTCGGCGTCGGCCACGTCCCTGGCGCGTCGCAGCGCGCGCGCCTCATCTGCCACGGTGGCCCTGGCAGCCGACGGACGCAGCGGCACGTGCCGCCATCCACGGCCCTCCGAGACGATGGTCGCGGTGCACAACGCGTCGAGCAGCGCGCGATCGTGGCTCACGAGGAGGCCGATCCCGCGATACCTCGCCAGCGCATCCCGCACGCACGCGGCGGTCGCCGCATCGAGGTGATTGGTGGGCTCGTCGAGCGCGAGCAGATCGGGTTCCTGCCACAACGCCGCGGCGACCTGCAGGCGCTTGCGCTCGCCGTGGCTCAGGCTGGCCCATCGCGGCAGCCATTCGCCCTCGATCCCCAGCATGCTGCGCCATCGACCCGCCGCGCGGTCACCAGCTTCTGCAAAGGCGAGCAGGTCGGGCGATGGCCTGTCGGTGCGCTGATCGCACAGATGGACGCGGGCTGGCGCTCTCACGGCACCGCGGAGCGGCTGCAGGCCCCCGACGGCGAGCCCGAGCAGCGTGCTCTTGCCCGCGCCATTGGCACCGACGATGGCCGTCCACCCCGGTGTGAGGTGCAGCGTGAGACCGTGGACCACGAGCTCGGCCTGGTTGTACCCGAAATCGACCGCGTCGAAGATCAGTGAAGGACGTGACATGGCACCACCGTGCACACGACGGGCCGGCGCGGGTCCCGTTGGGCTCGCGTCGGTCGCTACGGGCAGACCGGCGGCAGTATCAGGAACGTGTGGGTTGCTGGATGTGATGCCGCCGGCGCGTCAGGAGTCGGCCGCGGCGCACGTCGACCCACGCGCGATGGCGTCGTGGTGTCGTGCGGGCGAGCCGTGTCAGGCGGTGATCTTCATCGGCGTGGTGGAGTCGTCTCGACTCGGTCACCCATGGTAGCGGGCGGCGCGCAGTAGGGCAAGGGGTGCGATGCTCGAGGTCTTCGCCGCGGCAAGCTGTCGCGCGTGAGTACCGAGTACCACGCTCGCATCCTCCGCGTCGTCGACGACATCGAACGTCACCTCGATCGGCCGATGACGCTCGACGAGCTCGCGGGCGTCGCGTGTTGTTCGCGGTTCCACTTCCATCGCGTGTTCCGTGCGGTAGCCGGCAGCAGATCACGCCGAAGCCGGCGACGAGGGTGCGGATCGAGACCGTCGAACCCACGCCGGTGGCCTACATCAGGCACGTCGGCACGGCTTCGAGGTGAACCTCAACGATCCGTCCCGGCACCCCGAGGGCAAACACCTCGTGGACATCTGGGAGCCGGTGCGCCCGCTCTGATGTCTGCAGGAATTGAACGGCCCGGGCGCGGCAGACGAGCCGTCAGGCGACAGGTCGGCTCCGCTATGATCCCGCCTGCCGGTGCGTGTGCGACCGCCCGGCCTCGTCTACTCCGTCGCGGGCACGACATGACTTCAGCGATCCAGCCCATCCTGTACGCCCGCTGCCCGGCGCTGATGCCGCCGCGACGAACGCGCGTCGTGCGCGCCACGCGCCCGGGTCAGCGCGTCCAACGTCGGCGCCTCGCGATGGTCGCGGCGATGATCGCCGCCTTGGCGGGCCTCGCGCTCCCAGCGCTCGCGCAGGTGCCCGACGCATCGCGCCAGGCCAGGGGCCTGTCAGGCAACCCGATTGTCGAAGGCTGGTACGCCGATCCCGAGGCCATCGTCTACGGGGATCGCTACTGGCTGTTCCCGACGTTCTCAGACGACTACCCGGTGCCGAAGCCGATCGACGAGTCGACGTTGTCGCCACGCCAGAAGCTCGCCATCAACAGGCGCTACCTGCGGCAGACCTTCATCGACGCGTTCTCGTCTCCCGACCTCGTGCACTGGACGAAGCACGCGCGGGTGCTCGACATCACGAACGTGCCGTGGGCGGCGTTTGCCGTCTGGGCGCCATCGACCATCCGCGCCAACGGCAAGTACTACCTGTTCTTCGCCGCCAACGACATCCAGAACGACAAGGAAGAGGGTGGCATCGGCGTGGCCGTGGCCGATCGGCCCGAGGGCCCGTACGTCGATGCCATCGGCGCGCCGCTCATCAACGCGTTCCATCACGGCGCGCAGCCCATCGATCCGTTCGTGTTCCGCGACGATGACGGGCAGCACTACCTGTATTACGGCGGCTGGAAGCACTGCAACGTCGTGAAGCTGTCGCCTGACCTGCGGAGCGTGGTGCCGTTTGCCGACGGCGAAACGTTCAAGAGCATCACGCCCGAGCACTACGTCGAGGGACCGTTCGTGTTCAAGCGCAGCGGGAAGTACTACCTGATGTGGTCGGAGGGCGGGTGGGGTGGTCCGAACTACAGCGTCGCGTACGCGATCGCCGACAGGCCGACGGGGCCCTTCACGCGCGTGGGGAAGGTGCTGCAACAGGATCCTGCCGTCGCGACCGGCGCGGGGCATCACTCGGTGATTCCCGTGCCGGGTTCCGACACCTGGTACATCGTCTACCACCGGCGTCCGCTCGGCCGCACCGATGGCAACCACCGCGAGGTCTGCATCGACGAGATGCGCTTCAACGCAGACGGCACCATCCAGCCCGTGATCATCACGTTCGATGGGGTGAAGGCGAGGCCGGTGTCGGCACCGGTGCGGTGAGCGAGCTGGCGCAACAGCGGCGACGCGCGTAGAGTGCCAGGGATGGCCGGACCCCTTCGCACCCTCGTCGTCGGCTGCGGGCACATGGGCGTATCGCATGCCCGCGCGTACCACGGCATGCCAGACGCGTTCACGATCGTCGGACTCGTCTCGCGCGGCGACTCGCGCTCGCGCCGCAACGCAGACCACGGCGGCGGCTGCGCCGCGTACGCCGACGTCCAAGTGGCGCGCGCGCAGGCGAAGCCCGACGTGGTGTGCAGCAGCACGTACACCGAGACACAAGCCGGGGATGCGAAAGCGGCG
>JAEUQQ010000303.1 GCA_016789685.1 Acidobacteriota bacterium
GGTCCATGCTCGCCTGCTCGAGCGCCTGTGCCACGGCGAACAGCACGACGACCGAGGCGGCCTCGCTGAACTCGCCGAGCGCAACCGCCCCGATGACGGCCACCACCATCAGGACGTGGATGTCGAGGACGGCCGAGCGGACGGACGCCCACGCGCGCGCCGCGACGCCGCGGCCGCCGATGAGCACCGCGGTGAGCGACAGCCACGGTGCCGCCCGATCAAGGCCAGTGAACGCGGCCGCAAGGCCGGCGACGGTGCACGCCGCAGCCGCCATCACGGCCCACGGCCAGGGGCGCGGCACCTCGGCAGTGACGGCCGCGCCGGCCTTCGCGGGCACGCGCGCGCGCATCCCGGCGCCGGCGATGGCACTGACGATCGACTCGGTCGCGATCACCCCCGGGTCGTGGGTCACGTGCACCCGCCGCGCGATCGTGTCGCTGCGCCAGTTGGCGACGCCGTCGAGCCGCTGCAACTGGCGGTCGATCAGGCGCACTTCATCGACGCAGCAGAGTCCCTCGACATCGAACACGACATGGGCCTGCCCCGGTGCCACGTCGCAGCAGGTCGCCGACCGCTGGGCGCTCATCCCCGGCCTCCGCGCCGGCGGCCGCCCGCCGGCGCCTGACCGACCTCCTCGACGTGCCGTCGCCCCTGGTGCAACAGGCTGACGATGTGCGCGTCGTCGAGGGAGTAGTAGACCATCCGGCCATCACGGCGGGTGCGGACGAGCCGCAGGGCGCGCAGCGAGCGCAACTGGTGCGACACGGCCGACACCGACCCGCCCACCAGCGTCGCGAGATCGCAGACGCAGAGTTCCTCGGCGGCGAGGGCATCGAGGAGCTTGACGCGCGTGGGGTCGCCGAGGAGCCTGAAGGTCTCGGCGAGGATGACGGCGTGTGCGGGCCGGATCTGGCGCTCGCGCACGCGGGCGACGCGGACGGGGTCGAGATGGACGAGGTCACAGGCCTCGTCGCCGGGCTCGGGCCGGGGACGACGTCGGGCAGAGGATACTTGAGCGCTCATTCAAATGTCCGGCCCCAGTCTACGCACGCCCGGCGTGCTTGGCAATACGCGCGGCCCACCGTCCCAGTTGACCCGCCCCGGCGCACTCATTAGCATCGTGAGTCGACATCAGCGCGCCACTCCGTCGCCGAGCAACACCCGACGCGTGCGCAGCATTTCCCCGGAGCAGACTCCCGTGATCGAGGTCAAACACCTCACGAAGCGCTACGGCCGCGTGACGGCCGTGGACGATGTGAGCTTCCGCGTCGAGAAGGGCGAGATCCTCGGCTTCCTCGGCCCCAACGGCGCAGGCAAGACCACAACCATGCGCGTGCTCACCGGCTACATGCCGCCCACCGAGGGCAGCGCGGTCGTGGCCGGCTTCGACATCCTCGAGCAACCGCTCGAGGCCAAGCGCCGCACGGGGTACCTCCCCGAGACGCCGCCCCTGTACCCCGAGCTGACCGTGCGCGAGTACCTCACGTTCTGCGCCCGCATCACCGGGGTGCCGCGACGCGAGCGCGAGGCGCGCGTCAAGGCGTCGATGGAGAAGGCACGCGTCGCCGACATGGCGAACCGGCACTGCGGCAAGCTCTCGAAGGGCTACAAGCAGCGCGTCGGCCTCGCGCAGGCCATCCTGCACAACCCCGACGTGCTCATCCTCGACGAACCCACGGCCGGCCTCGACCCGAAGCAGATCATCGAGACCCGGGAGTTGATCAAGGGCCTCGCGGGCGATCACACCGTGATCCTCAGCACCCACATCCTCCCCGAGGTGTCGCAGACCTGCCAGCGGGTGGTGATCATCAACAAGGGCCGCGTGGTCGCCATCGACACGCCCGACGCGCTCACGGCGCGGATGCAGGGCCACCAGTCGATGTACGTGCAGGTCGATGCCGGCGGCGCCGACGCGACCGCGACCTTCTGCGCGCTGCCGGGCGTGGTGCAGGTGCAGCGGGCCGACGTGCGCGGTGCGCTCGTGGGCTACGAGGTCGAGGGAGAACCGGGGCGCGACGTCCGCCGCGACATCGCCCACGCCGTCGTCACGCGCGGATGGGGACTCCTCGAGTTGCGCCCGATGCGCGTGAGCCTCGAGGACGTGTTCCTCAGCCTGACCACCGAAGATGCCCAGGAGGTGCGCCGTGGCTAACACCTTGGCCATTGCCGGCAAGGAGCTGCGCAGCTACTTCGCGTCGCCCATCGCCTACGTCGTCATCGGGCTGTACGCCCTGCTGTTCGGGTACTTCTTCCTGCTGTTCCTCACCGCCTTCGCCGAGCAGAGCATGCGGATGGCGGCCATGGGGATGAACCAGCCGGTCAACGTCAACCAGATGATGATCCGGCCGATGCTGGGCAACATGAGCGTCATCGGGCTGTTCATCCTCCCGATGCTGACGATGCGCGCCTATGCCGAAGAGAAGCGCTCGGGCACCTTCGAGCTGCTGCTGACGGCACCGCTCACCGATCTGCAGATCGTGCTCGGCAAGTTCCTCGGGTCGCTGTCGCTCTACACGATCATGCTCGCGGTCTCGAGCCTCAACGTGCTGCTGCTGTTCTGGTGGGGCAACCCCGAGTGGCGGCAGGTGGCGACGTCGTACCTCGGGCTGTTCTTCATCGGCGCCAGCTTCATCGCGCTCGGCCTGTTCATCTCGAGCCTGACGAAGAACCAGATCGTCGCCGGCATCATCACCTTCGCGGTGGCGCTGATCCTCTGGGTGATCAGCTGGGTCGGCGACAGCGCGGGCGAACTCGGGCGCGCCATCGTGTCGGGCCTGTCGGTGATCGAGCACTACGACGACTTCTCGAAGGGCGTCGTCGACACCAAGCACGTCGTGTACTACCTGTCGTTCATCGCATTCGGGCTGTTCCTCACGGTGAAGTCCGTGGACAGCGAACGCTGGAGGGGCTAGCGTCATGCTGAAACGGATCATCGACACCCTCGGATGGCTGGGCGTCGCGCTCGTGTTCGGCGCGGTCGTCGTGCGCTTCAGGCGCCCGGAACTGGTCGACTGGTGGCGCGGCCTCGCCATCGCCGGCCTCGTGGTCGTGGGGCTCTACCTCGCCACGCAGTGGCGCGAGATCGCGCAGACCTTCTCGCGGCGCCAGGCGCGCTACGGCGCGCTCACCGCGACCAGCGTGCTGCTGGTCATCGCCCTGCTGGCCGGCATCAACTACGTCGCCACGCGCAACAGCAAGCGCTGGGACCTGACCGCCAACCAGCAGTTCTCGCTGTCTGACCAGACACGCCGGATCCTCGGCGCCCTTGAGGGACCGCTCAGGATCGAGGTCTATTCGCGCTCGAGCGACTTCGTGACGTTCAAGGACCGCCTCGACGGTTACGCCTACGCGTCGCCGAAGGTGGCCGTCGAGTACATCGACGTCGATCGCGAACCGTCGCGGGCCCGCGAAAACGAGGTGCAGTCGTACAACACGGTCCTGGTGCGCTACGGCTCGCGCACCGAGCGCACCAACGGCGCCAACGAACAGGAACTCACCAACGCGATCATCAAGGCGGTCGAGGGACGCACGAAGAAGGTGTACTTCGTCACCGGCCACAAGGAACGCGACACCACGAGCAGCGACGAACGCACGGGCTACAGCGCGCTGTCGCAGGCCCTGACGCGCGACAACTTCACGGTGGCGCCGTTGCTGCTCGCGCAGCAGCGCGACGTGCCGGCCGACGCCGACGTGCTCGTCCTCGCGGGCCCCGAGGGCGACCTCCTCGACGACGAAGTGACGGTTGTCACGCGCTACCTCGAGCGCGGCGGCAAGCTCTTCGCGCTCGTCGATCCCCCGGCCAAGGAAGGCGCGCCGGGCCCGGCGCGGCTGCAGGGCCTGCTCGCGCGGTGGGGCTTCACGACCGGAGGCGACTACGTCCTCGACGTGTCGGTCAACGTGGCCGGCCAGGTCGTGATCCGCGAGGTCGCAGTCGCCGGCAACTATCCGTCGCACCCGATGACCGACCCACTGCAGGGCGCCCTGTCGATCTTCCCGCAGGCGCAGTCGATCACGCCGGCCAGCGAGGGATCGCGCATCCCGACGCCCGTGTTGCAGTCGAGCGAGAACAGTTTTGCCCTCGAGGATCGCGCCGCCTTCAACTCGGGAGGCGAGATCAAGATCGACGAGAGCAAGGGCGACAAGCGCGGCCCGGTCATCATCGGCGCCGCCCTGGCGCTCGACGCGCCCAACGCGCCGGCGGCGCCGCCGCCCGCCGATGGCCAGGAGCCGGCGCCCCCGGTGCAGACCCGCATCGCGGTGTTCGGCGACAGCGACTTCGCGGCCAACGGCTTCCTCGGCGTCGAGGGCAACAGCGACCTGTTCCTCAATGCCGTCAACTGGCTCGCCGGACAGGACAACCTGATCTCGGTGCGCCCGCGCGATGCCGCCGACCGGCGCATCACCATGACGCCCGACCGCACGCGCATCACGGTGCTCTTCTCGGTGCTCTTCCTGCCGATGCTCTTCATCGGCGCGGGCATCGTCACCTGGTGGCGGAGGCGCTGAGATGGGCCGTGGACGCACGCCGCTGCTGCTGCTCGCCGCCTGCCTCGCCGTCTTCGCCTACATCTGGTTCGTCGAACGCGGCCGAGATCCCGAGCAAGGCGACAAGAAACCCAACGTGTTCGCGGCGCTCGATGCCGAGGCGATCGAGGAGATCGTGCTGACGAACAGCACGGGCACGCAGACGACGCTCAGGAAGGCCGCGGGCACCTGGAGCATCACGGCGCCCCTGGCGACAGCAACCGACGCCGCCGAGGTATCGGGCCTGACGACGAACCTCGCCACCCTCGCCGAGCAGCGCGTGGTCGACGAGGCCCCGGCCGACCTGGCGCCGTTCGGCCTGCTGCCGCCGCGCGTGCAGATCGCCTTCCGGACCTCGGGTAGCCAGGCCACGCGCACGCTCCTGCTCGGGGCGAAGACGGCCACCGGAGGCGACCTCTATGCGAAGACCGGCGACAGCCCGAAG
>JAEUQQ010000325.1 GCA_016789685.1 Acidobacteriota bacterium
GCCTACGAAGACGAAGACCGCGCGTTCGTGGCCGCGCTGACGGCTGCGGCGTCAGCCATCGTCGGTGATGCCTCGCCCGGATGGCGGCTCCACGGCAGCGAGACGGCCGGTGCCGATCCCCGGGGTGACGCCGGGCAGGCCGTCGAGTGCCGGGGCTGTGGAGGCGTCTTCCGCGCCGACGTGACGCGCTGCCCGCGCGGATGCTCCGCGGCGCTGATTCCCGCCGCCGTGCCGTGGCTCGCGTTCGGGAAGTTCCGCGTCGAGGCGCGGATCGGGGCCGGTGGCATGGGCGTCGTGTACCGCGCCACCGACATCTCGCTCGATCGGCCCGTGGCGCTCAAGACGCTGCCGCTCGTGAGCCCCGAGGGCGCAAGGCGACTGCGGAACGAGGCCAGGGCGATGGCGGCCATCCAGCATCCCAACCTGGCCGTCGTCTACGCCGTCGAGACATGGCGCGGCACGCCGGTCCTCGTCGTCGAGTACCTCCCGGGCGGGACGTTGGCCGACCGCCTCCGCGGTAGACCACTGACGACCGGCGAGATGCTCAGGCTCGGCCGCGTCCTCGCCGACGTGCTGCAGGCCCTGCACGCGTCCGGACTGGTGCACCGCGACATCAAGCCGAGCAACATCGCGTTCGACGCCAGCGGCACGCCGAAGCTCCTCGACTTCGGTCTCTCGTACCTCCTCGACGTCGCGCCGCTCGACGGCACCGAGGGCGCCTCGTCGGATGCGTGGCTCGACGTGAGCCGATCCCGCGCCAGCGCGATGAGCGTGTGGGGATGCGGCACACCGCTGTACGTCGCGCCCGACGTCATCGACGGTGCAGCGCCGAGCCCGGCGATGGACCTCTGGAGCGTTGCGGTGGTGCTGTACGAATCGATCGCCGGTCGCCACCCGTTTGCCGGCGCGACGGTGCGTGACGTCGTCGAGCGGATCCGGCGCGGCGAGGTTCCCGACGTCCGCACCTTCAGCCCTGCGTGCCCGGAGCCCGTGGCGGCGTTCCTCGCGACGGCGCTGTCGCGCGACCGCCTGGCGCGCCCGGCCGACGCAGGCGTCCTGCGAGCCCATCTCGACCACCTCACCGCGACCATCGAGCCCTGACCCAGTCGTTCACGTCCACGCCAGGAGACGAGCATGCCCCAGCCCACCGTCGACGAGATCCTCATCGAGTGCAGCCTGCACGTCGGTATCGGCATCCCGAAGGGGAAGCACCTCACGAAGAAGGCGATCGCGCACCTCGATGCCGAGTTCCGGCCGCGCCTGCAGCGTGGCATCGACCAGGGCGTCGACTGGGCCGCCAACCGGGCAACGGTGCTCTCGGTCTGCGAACTGCTGGGGCGTCGGGCCGCGAGCCGCGCCGACGGCACGGGCCAGATCCACGTCCCGGCGGTCAGGGCGGCCGTCGTCGAGATTGACAAGAAGTGCGAGGCCCCTCCAAAGGAGGCCAGGATCATGGGTCGCACCTGCCCGAAGTAGTTCGGCGGGGTCACGTCTTTCATTGCAGCAAAACGCAAGACCTGGCACCGGGGTCAGGTCTTGAAAAATGCTGCAATGAAAGATGTGACCCCGCCTCGGGCGGTGTGCTAGCGTGCCGGCGATGCGGGACGACTGGGCCCGTGCGGGGAGGGTGTGATGCAGAAGCTGTCGTCGGTGCTGATCGTGGTCGCCTGCCTGGGAATCGGCATCGCCTCGCCCGCCGCCTCGCAGGAGATCGCCCCGGCCTTCAAGGCCGACATCGAGACCCTCCTCGAGGTGACCGGCTCGGCCAACATCGCCACCCAGATGGCCACCGCCGTCTCGTCGCAGCTGATCGACGCCTTCAAGGCGCAGCAGCCCGGCATGCCCGACCGCGCGGCCGCCATCATCAAGGACGTGCTCGCCACCGAGTTCTCGACGTGGGCCCACGCCGCCGACGGCCTGCAGGCCAAGACCGTGGCGAGCTACGCGCGCCACTTCACCCACGACGAGATCCGCGGCCTCATCACCTTCTACCGCTCAGACCTCGGCCGCAAGGCCATCGCCGAGATGCCCGCCCTCATGGCCGAGGGCATGGCGATCGGCCAGGCCTGGTCGCAGGCAAACATGCCGCGCATCATGGGCGTCGTGCAGGGACGCCTGCGGGCCGAAGGCCTGATCAAGTAGACCCGCCGCGGCCCGCCAGGCGGGGCTGCCTGCGAGGGAACGGCGCCGACGGCGGGGGCAACGGCGAGGCTGCGAGACGACCAAGCGAGGTCTGGTTGAGCTGACGGTCAGCGCGCGAGGGCCGATGTGTCAGTGTCGCTCGAGCACATGTTCTTCGGGGCGGCGCGTCTCGCCGCCGGCGGTGAGCGACGCGGCGCTGCTGCGCCGCGTGCTCGGCCACCTCGTGCTCAACGCGCTCGAGGCGCCAGCGTGCGGCGACGCGGTGACGGTGCGGCACCGTGCGGCGGCCGGCGCGGCGGTGTTCGAAGTACACAACCCGGGCGTCATGTCGCCCGCTGCCCGTCTGCAGGTGTTCCAGCGGGGATTCACGACGCGCGGCCGCGGCCGGGGGCTTGGCACCTACTGCGCGAAACTGATCGCCGAGCGGCACCTCGGCGGCACGCTCGAGTTCCTGTCGGCCCCGTCGCTGGGCACGACCTTCACGCTGCACCTCTCCGCCTGACGTAGGCTGCGAGGGGGTCACATCTTTCATTGCAGCAAAACGCAAGACCTG
>JAEUQQ010000348.1 GCA_016789685.1 Acidobacteriota bacterium
CGCCTGCCCCTGACGATCACGGGGGCCGCGCTACGGGCGACGACGATTGCCACGCCGATTGCCAGTGCCCAGGTGAAGAGTGCCCTGCTGCTCGCGGGCCTGCATGCCGAGGGCGAGACGCGGGTCGTCGTCTCGGCCCACTCCAGAGACCATACGGAGCGTGCCCTGCGGGCGTTCGGTGTCGATGTGGTCACCGAGCCCGCGGCGGTCGTCATCCGCGGCCGGCAGCCGGTGCGGCCCTATCCGGTCCGCGTCGCCGGCGACCCTTCATCGGCGGCGTTCTGGGCCGTCGCGGCAGCCGGCCTGGCAGGCTCCGACGTGGTCATCGATGACCTGCTGCTCAACCCGTCGCGTACGGGCTTCGTCGATGTCCTGGTACGCGCCGGGGCGCGCGTCGAGGTCACGGTGACCGAGCAGCGGGCCAACGAACCGGTCGGGCGTCTCGTCGTGCGTCCAGGGCGCCTCGGCGACGTGGTCATCGCACCGCACGAAGTGCCGTCGCTCATCGATGAACTGCCCGTGCTCGCGGCGCTGGCCACCTTCGGGGGCTCGGTGTCGGTGTCTGGCGCCGAGGAACTCCGCGCCAAGGAGAGTGACCGCATCACCGCCCTGGTCACGGGCCTCGTCGCCATGGGCGCCGACGCACAGGAGCGCCCCGACGGGTTCGTCGTGAAGGCCGCCGGGCGACTTCGCGGTGGCTGCGCCGTCGAGGCCTGCCACGACCATCGCCTCGCCATGGCGTTTGCCGTGGCGGCGCTCGGGGCTGCCGCCCCGGTCGAGATCCGCGGCGCCGACGTCGTCGACATCTCGTATCCCGATTTCTTCGAGACGCTCGAGTCGCTGCGTGGCTAGCAGCGACAAACTGTATCTCGTGGGGTTCCTCGGCGCGGGCAAGTCGTCGGTCGGGCGGGCACTGGGACTGCGTCTCGGGTGGCGCGTCATCGACGTCGACGAGTGGATCGAAGCGCGCGAACGCCAGTCGGTGGCCGACATCTTCGCCGCGCGCGGCGAACTGGCGTTCCGGGCTCTTGAGCGCGAGGCCGTCAGGGCGGTGCTGCCCGCGCGCCACGTGGTCGTCGCGACCGGCAGCGGCACGTTTGCTGATCCGACGAACCGGACGTCGATGCTCGAGGATGGCACGGTGATCTGGCTCGACGCGCCGTTCGACACGCTGGTCGCCCGCGTTCCACCGGATGGGCGCCGGCCGCTGGCAAAGGACCGGGATCAATTCGCGGCGTTGTTCGCGAGCCGGCTGGCGACCTACCGGCTCGCCCACCTGAGGATCGACACGGCGGCCGCGGCCGTCGACGAAGTCGTCGAGCGCATCCTCGACCGACTGGGCTGGTAACCATGCGCTACCTGGTCCTGAGCGACCTGCACGCCAACCTCGAGGCGTTCGACGCCGTGATGGCGGCCGTCTCGCGCGACGACTACGACCAGTCGCTGATCCTCGGCGACATCGTGGGATACGGCGCCGATCCGAACGCCGTCGTCGACCGCGTGCGGGCCCTGGCGCCCGATGTCGCGATCCGCGGCAACCACGACAAGGTCGCGTCGGGGATGGAGTCGGCCGACGGCTTCAACCAGGCCGCGAAATACGCGGCGATGTGGACGCTCGACCAGTTGTCGCCCGAGAACCGCGACTACCTGGCGAGCCTGCCGCCTGGCCCGCTCGAAATCGACGACGTGCTGCAGATCTGCCACGGCTCGCCCGACGACGAAGACGAGTACATCTTCGAGCCGGTCGATGCGGTCGAGGCCCTGCGCGGACTCTCGCGGCCGCTCTGCATGTTCGGACACACGCACGTGCCGATCGGCTACTGGCTGTCGGTGAGTGAGTTCGACCTGATTGTGCCCGACATGACGTGCGTGACCCGCATCGAACTCGCGCCGGGACGCCGCTACATGGTCAATCCGGGGTCGGTCGGGCAACCGCGGGATGGTGACCCGCGCGCGGCCTACGCCATCGTCGATACCGACGCGCTCGCCGTCACGCTCTATCGCGTCGACTACGACGTCGCGGCGGCCCAGCAGAAGATCCTCGAGGCGCGCCTGCCCGAAGGCCTCGCGCGCCGGCTCGGCCTGGGCAAGTAGGGCGGCACTCCCGCAGAGAGCCGCCGGGGCCCTGCTACGACGACGCCGCCTGGTCGCGGCGGGCGCGAGCCTCGCGCCGCTTCACATCGGCCGCATACGCGTCTGCAGCCGCCCGCGAGCCGAGAATCCAGCCCACGACGATCCCGAGCATCAGGATCGCCGGCACGTAGATGAAGTGTCCGGACGTCATGCCAATCACTTGCGACGCGCCTCCTGCGCAACACGCTGTTCGACTTCGCGGAGTTCCTGCTCGACCTTCCCGATCCGCCGCCACACGCTGACCACGAACGCGACCGTCAGCACCCAGACGACGCCGTACGCGGCCATGACCATCGGCGCCGCCGGCATCTGCTCCTGCGCCGGCACCTGGCCGACCGGCTCGAAGCCATCGGATCGCGGCCCCGGCTCGACCTGCTGCAGCGCCACGACCGCGGGGACGCCAGACACCTCGGATGCGCCCAGCGGCGCGGCAAGCGGCACGACGACGATGGCCGTCAGCACGACGGCGCGGAGGATCGAACGGGTGAACGACGAGCGCTGGGTGTGCATACGGGGTCTCAGTCTTCCAGGGCCAGGTACAGTTCGTCGAGCCGCGCGCGCTGCGCCTCGAGGCGTGTGCGCGCCGCCATCAGGGCGACATACAGGGCGAACATCGCAAAGGTGCACCAGTAGAACGCGGGACGCATCGCCGGATCGAGCGACGGCAGCACGCTCGTCTTCGGATGCAGCGTGCGCCAGACGTTCACCGACCAGTAGACGAATGGCACGTTCGCCATGCCGAACAACGCCAGGCCCGCGCCGAGCCGATCCGACCCGGGCCCGCCGTACGTGCGCAGCAGCAGGTAGGC
>JAEUQQ010000359.1 GCA_016789685.1 Acidobacteriota bacterium
CGACCCACGGTGAGACGGGCTCGATGAACCCCGCCGTCGTCACGGTGCGTGCCGACCTGGCCCCCACGCGGGCGGCGGAGTTCGCGGCAGCCTGCCGGCACCTCGGCGCCAGCCACGCCGACCTGCTCGACTTCCCCGACGGCAGCCTGTCGTGGGCCGACGTCAGCCGCTTCGAGGACACCCTCGAGGCGATGTTCCGCCGGTGGCGACCAGAGGCCGTGATCACGTTCGGCCGCGACGGGCTCTACTGGCACCCCGACCACATCGCCGTTGGCGAGCGCGTCCGCACGGCGGTGGCCCGTTGCGCGGGCGAGGTCGCGCTCGCGGCTTACGCCGTCGTCATGCCGCCGGGCGCCATGTCTGCCGTGGCGACCGAGGCCGTGCAGCATCGGCCCGGCGTCGCGCCCACATTCTGGGGCGTCGCCCCGGAGGTCTTTGGCAAGGGCGCCCTGCCTGCCACGCGGATCATCGACGTGTCGCCGGTCATCGAGGCCAAACTGGCGGCCCTGCAGGCGCACGCCAGCCAGATCGACGCCTCGAACCCACTCGCCTACCTCACGCCCGCCACGGCGTCACCGCTTGCGGTCGAGCACTTTCACCTGCTCGAGACGAGCCCGGCGCATCGCTCGGCGCTCGACCTGCTGACCGTCGCGCCGCGGGGCGAGCGCGCAGGATTGGCGCGGCACTGACATTCCTGCACGGGGTGCCGCGTCCAGGACGGCCAAATCGCCAGAATCAGCCCCGCGCGCGACGGAACGGAGTTTGATACCGCGTGGCCGTTGGTGATTGCCATGCCGAGTCGCACCTGCCCGATGCCCCTTGCCCACACGGCTGCCGTGCTCCTCGCGGCGATCGCGACCGCCAGCGCCCTGGCCACGCCCGCGTCGGCGCAACCGCAACTCGGGGGCCCGCTCCCAATGCCGTTGCCGCTCTTGCCCGCCGACAACTGGTGGAACGCCGACATCAGCCACGCGCCCGTCGATCCGCGCAGTGGCGCCTTCATCACGTTCATCGGCCCGACCAGGCGGCTGCACCCTGACTTCGGCGCGGATTCCGGCGACTCGCTGCCGAACCCGATCACCTACGGCATCCCGTACGTCGTGGTTGGTGCCGATCAACCGCTCGTGCCCGTGGTGTTCGAGTACGACGACGAGAGTGACGCGGGCGCTCCGGGCCAGCCGTCGGGCTACCCGATTCCCGCTCAGGCCACGACCGAGCCGCGATGGATCGAAGGGGGCATTCCCGGTGGTGGCGGTAGCGGCGACCGGCACATGCTGATCGTCGACCGCGATCGCCGGATGCTGTACGAACTCTACGCGCTGCGGTGGGCCCCGGACCTGCAGCGATGGGAGGCCGGATCGGGAGCCGTCTTCCCGCTCGACAGCAACCTGCGGCGTCCCGACGGGTGGACCAGTGCCGATGCGGCCGGCCTCGCCATCCTGCCCGGCCTGATCCGCTACGACGAGATGCACGGCACGGCGCCAATCCGCCATGCGTTCAGGGTCACGGTGAGGGCGACGAACGGTTACGTCTTCCCCGCCTCGCACCGCGCGGGCTCGAATGCGTCGGCGCTGCCGATGGGCGCGCGCCTGCGTCTCAAGGCCACCAAGGACCTCTCGGCGTTCGCCCCGGCGCTCCGGCGTGTGTTCGAGGCGATGAAGACGTATGGCCTCATCGTGGCCGACAACGGCTCGGACATGTACATCACCGGCACGCACGACAACCGGTGGGACATGGACCCGATCGTGCCCGCGTTCCGGCAACTCACGGCCAACGACTTCGAGGTGGTGGAACTCGGGTGGCGACCGTCGGCCGTCGTCGATCCCGATGTGGACGACGATGGGCTGGACGATGCGTGGGAACGTCAGGCGGGCCTCGACCCGTCGAGCGCGAGCGGGCCCGACGGCGCGGCGGGCGACCCGGACGGCGACGGGATCGACAACGCCGGGGAGTTCGCGGCGGGGACCCATCCGCGAGGGACCATCCGGAGGTACTTTGCCGAGGGCGCGTCGAGCACGTTCTTCACGACGCGCTTCGCCATCTTCAATCCGCATCCGGGCGATCGGCACGTGTTGCTGCGTTTCGCCAGGGCCGATGGCACGGTTGTCAGCGCGTGGCGGACGGTGCCCGCCCTGACGCGCGCCACGGTTGTCGCCGGGGCCGTCGCCGGACTCGCCGAGGCCGAGTTCGCGACCGATATCGAGGCCGACGGCCTGTTCGTGACCGATCGCCTGCTCTCGTGGGACGCCAACGGGTACGGCAGTCACCTCGAAACCGGCCTGCGTGCGCTGTCGAACGCATGGCACTTCGCCGAGGGAGCCACCCATTCGGGGTTCGAGCTGTTCTACCTGCTGCAGAACCCCAGTGCCGTCCCCATCGACATCGACCTGACGTTCATGCGGCCAGCCCCGCTGCCCGCCTTCGTGCACCGGGTGTCGGTCGGCGCGCATGGGCGGACAACCGTGTGGGCCAACACGCTGCCCGAACTGGCCAACACCGAAGTCTCGATGACGGCCACGTCGCTCGATGGTGCGCTGTTCGCTGCCGAGCGGTCGATGTACCGGTCTGACGGCTTCGGCATCTTCTCGGCGGGCCACGAGGCGGCGGGCGTGACCTCGCCGTCGGCCGCGTGGTTCTTCGCCGAGGGCGCGACGGGCGAGCTGATCGACACGTTCCTCCTGCTGGCCAACCCGGGCGATGCGCCGATCGTTGTCGATGCCACGTACCTGCTCGACGGTGGCCAGGCAGTGGCCCGGTCGTACGCCGTCGGTCCGCGCAATCGCTACACGATCTGGATCGATGCCGAAGGGGCGCCGCTCGACCGGGCGGCCGTCTCGGTGCGGCTGGTGGCGCGCGATGGGGCGCCGTTCCTCGCCGAGCGCGCCGTGTGGTGGCCGGGGCCGACCGCGGCGTCGTGGTACGAGGCCCACGTCTCGACGGGCGCCAGCGACACCGCGGCGCGCTGGGCTGTGGCCGAAACGGAACACGCGGCCGGTGGCGCGGTGTCGACGTATGTGCTCGTCGCCAATACGGGAGAGGTTGGTACCGACGCGCGGGTGACGTGGTACGGCGAACAGGGCGAATCGTCGAGCGCGCAGGTCACTCTGCCGCCACGCAGCCGCACCACCCTTGACCTGTCGGCGGTCTTTCCGCAGCACGCGGGCCGGGGCAGCGTCGTCGTCGAGTCGCTGAGCGCCGTGACCAGCCTGGTCGTCGAACGAGCGCTCTACCGCACCGTCGGCGGGGTGTTCTGGGCGGCGGGCGCCGCCAGCCAGGGCGTCCCTGTGCCCTGAGTCGGGCATGCCCACCGGAATTCGGTCGGCGGCCGCGCCACATGGGCAGCCGGTGCCTGCACGGCCTAGCGGCGCGCAACCCCGAGTTCGGCGAGCTGCCGCACCATGTCGGCGCCCGCCGTCGAGACCTTCACGCTCTTGTCGATGCGGAGGATGCGCCCATCGACGCCGATGTAGAACGTCCAGCGTGCGGCCCACGGCAGCAGGCCGATGACGCCGTAGGCACGCGCAACGTCCTTTGCGGGGTCGCTGAGGATTGGATAGGTCACCGCGAGCGATGCCGCGAACTTCCGGTTCGTTGCGGCATCGTCAGTACTCGCGGCGAAGTAGGCCACGTCGAAGGCCCCGAGGTCGGCGTCGCTCTCCCGGAGCGACTTGCATTCGCGCGTTCACCCCGCGGTGAACGCCTTGGGGAACCATGCAAGGACAACGGCACGCCTGCCGCGGTAGTCCGAGAGCCGGTAGGTCTGCCCGTCCGAGCCGGGCAGTGAGAAATCGGGGGCGAGGTCTCCCTCGGCCAGGTCCTTGGCGAACACGGCATCAGCTCCGGCTGTCACGACACCAAGCGTCGCGGCAGCGCCCAGCATGAACGAAAAGCGGCGTCGGGAGATTGGCATCGGTGGTGGTGGCGCCCGCGGCCCCACATTACTCCACCGTGGGACGTGCAGGCGCGAGGAAACGGTTCAGGCCGCCAGTGACGGCGCGGAGACACCTTGACGCGCCCGCGGCGGCCGCCTATCGTCGCGAATCGTGGAACCCGTCCCCGCGTATCACTACCGCCCGACGATCCTCGACGCCCTGCTCGAGCACGGCCTGCGTCCGGCTGCGACCACGGAGCCGCAGTTCCTGCGCGACGCCATCAACGAGCTGTACCGCTACGAGATCCGGAAGCTCCGCGACCGGGTCCTCGCGGGCGACCTGCCGCGGGGCGACCTGGCCGGGCAGGTCGTCGAACTGCGCAAGCGCTACGTGCTCCTGTCGATACCCCTCGCGCACTGGACGTCATGACTCGTCCGCATGGCACACGGGGAGTGATACTCTCGGCCGCATGTCGGAACGGGTTCCCGCGATCAAGGTCCTGCTCCTGCCCAAGGACACCAACGGCCACGGCACCATCTTCGGCGGCGTGATCCTCTCGCACATCGACCTGGCATCGGCCGTCGAGGCCCGGAAACACGGGCCGAATCGGTATGTCACCAAGGCGATGCGGGAAGTGGAGTTCCACGCACCGGTGTTCGTGGGCGACATCGTGAACTTCCACACGTCGACCGTCCGCGTGGGCCGCACGTCGATCACCGTGCAGGTCCACGTCGAGGCCGAGCGCTGGGGCGCGGGCCATGGCGAGACCGTGCCGGTGACCCAGGCCGAGGTCGTGCTGGTCGCCGTTGACGAGAAGGGCGAGCCCACACCGCTCCGCCAGGCCTGACCCCGGCGGCAGAAAGACCGATACAATGGCATGTTACGCGCGCCGCGGCCCGAGGGTCGCGTCGCCGCCGTGCGCCCCCACGCGGCGCATCGATGCGAGGACGCGAGAATGAACGGTTGGCACGACTTCCAGGGGATCAACGCCGGCTACGTCGCCGAGCTCTACGACCGTTTTCGCCAGGATCCCGCGTCGGTTGATGCGGTCACGCGCGACCTGTTCGCCCGCCGGGGGGCGCCCCCGACCACGGCCGACACCCGCGCCCCCCGCGTCGATGCCCCGCCTCCTCCCGCGCCCGAGGCGGCCCGCGCCATCGTCGGCGCGGTCATGCTCGCCGACGCCATCCGGAAGTACGGCCATCTCGCGGCCCAGCTCGACCCGCTCGGCGGAGCGCCCACGGGTGATCCCACGCTCGACCCGGCGGCCCACGGCATCACCGAGGCCGACCTCGAACGCCTGCCGGCTGACCTGGTCGGCGGCCCGGCCGCGGTCGGCGCCGCCAATGCCCGCGAGGCCATCGCGCGCCTGCGCGACATCTACTGTTCGATCACCGGCTACGACATCGCGCAGATCTTCGTCCCGGCCGAGCGCGAGTGGCTGCGTCATGCGGCCGAGAGCAAGCGGTTCTGGCCGCCCAACTCCCCCTTCGACGGGGTCTACCTGCTCGATCGGATCACCGAGGTCGAGGTCTTCGAGCGGTTCCTGCAGCGCACGTTTCCTGGCAAGACGCGGTTCTCGATCGAAGGGCTCGACATGATGGTGCCCATGCTCGAGGTGATCCTCGAGAATGCGGCCGCCGCCGGTACGAAGCACGTGCTGATCGGGATGGCGCACCGCGGGCGGCTCAACGTGCTGGCGCACGTCATGCGGAAGGCCTACGCCCAGATCCTCGCGGAGTTCAAGGACCCCATCAAGAAGCGCACGGGCTACCGCATCGACCTGGGGTGGACCGGTGACGTCAAGTATCACTGGGGCGGGCGCACGCGCCTGTCAGACGACGTGTCGGGCCTCGACGTGGCCATGGCACCCAACCCGAGCCATCTCGAGGCCGTCAATCCCGTCGTGGCGGGCATGGCCCGCGCGGCGGGCACCACGGTCGATCACCGAGGGGCGCCGACGTTCGACCCGCTCGTGACGCTGCCGCTCCTGATCCACGGCGACGCGGCGTTCCCGGGCCAGGGGGTCGTCGCCGAGACGCTCAACCTGTCACGCCTCGACGGCTTCGACACGGGCGGCACGATCCACATCATCGCGAACAACCAGCTGGGGTTCACGGCCAATCCCGACGAGGTCTACTCCACCTCGTACGCCAGCGGGCTCGCGCGCGGGTTCAAGATCCCGATCGTCCACGTGAACGCCGACGACCCCGAGGCGTGCATCGCGGCTGCCCGGCTGGCGATCGCCTATCGATCGACCTTCAATCGCGATGTGCTGATCGACCTGGTGGGCTACCGCCGGCACGGGCACAACGAGGGCGACGAGCCGGGCTTCACGCAACCCGTGCTCTACCAGAAGGTCGCGGGTCATCCGACGGTGCGCGAGCAGTTCGCCAGGCGGCTCGTCGCCGGCGGCATCGTCGCGGCGACGACGCCCGACGCGCAAGTACAGCACCGCATGAGCCTGCTCGAGGAAGCGCTGGCGTCGCTGAAGCCCGACGAGGATCTCGTCGAGCCGGTCCCCGCGCCAGCGCCGGCCGGTGCGGCCGGCCAGATTCCGACCGCGGTGCCGCTCGAGAGTCTCGCGGCGATGAACGCCAGCCTGCTCGAACGGCCCGAGGGGTTCGTGCAGCACAAGAAGCTCGATCGCGGCCGTGACCGCCGCCGGGCGATGTTCGACGATCCGGCAGCCAGGGTCATCGACTGGGCCGCGGCCGAGGAACTCGCGTTTGCGTCGATCCTGGCCGACGGCATCCCCGTGCGCCTGACGGGCGAGGATGTCGGACGTGGCACCTTCAGCCATCGCCACGCCGTGTTCACCGACATCCACACGAACGCGCGCCACGTGCCCCTGCAGCACCTGGCCCAGGCACGAGCATCGTTCGAGGTGTACAACACCGCACTGTCGGAAGAGGCGGTGATCGGGTTCGAATTCGGCTACAACGTGCAGGCGCCGCGCCGGCTCGTGATCTGGGAGGCGCAGTACGGCGACTTCATCAATGGCGCGCAGATCATGATCGACCAGTTCGTGACCTCGGCCCGCGCGAAGTGGGGCCAGACGCCGTCGATGGTCTTCCTCCTGCCGCACGGCTACGAAGGCCAGGGGCCCGAGCACTCGAGTGCCCGGCCCGAACGCTTCCTGCAGGCGGCGGCCGGGATCAACCTGCGGCTTGCCAACTGCACCACGGCCGCCCAGTACTTCCACCTGCTCCGCCGCCAGGCGCTGCTGCTCGACACCGATCCGTTGCCGCTTTTCGTCCTCACGCCCAAGAGCCTGTTGCGGCATCCGCTGGTCGCCTCGGCGCCCATCGAGTTCGCCGAGGGCCGGTTCCGCCGCGTCATCGACGACGAAGAGGCGCAGACGCGCGCGGCGCAGGTCACCCGCGCCATCCTGTGCAGCGGCAAGGTGTACGTTGATCTCGTGACCAGCGAGCAGCGCGCCACCGACAGGCACGTCGCGCTGATCCGGGTCGAGCAGCTGTATCCGTTCCCGGCCGAGCAGATTGACGCCGCGCTGGCGGGGTACAAGAAGCTCCGCGAGATCGTGTGGCTGCAGGAAGAACCCGCGAACATGGGCGCGTGGGAGTTCGCGCGCACCCTGGTCGAGCCCATCGCGCAGGCGCGCAAGCTGCCCCTGCGGTATGTCGGCCGGCCGCGCAGCGCCAGCCCCTCAGAGGGCTCGGCCGCGTGGCATGGCCTGAACCAACGAGCGCTTGTCGCCCAGGCGTTCGAGGCGTCGGCGGCAACGCCGACCTCCGTCGTCGTCACCCGCTGACGCTTCACGTTTTCGAGGACGTATCGTGTCGATCAACATCGTGGTGCCCCAACTTGGTGAGTCGGTCGTCGAGGCCCGGGTCGCCCGCTGGATCAAGAAGGCTGGCGACGCCGTGGCTGCCGGCGACGCTCTCGTCGAACTCGAGACCGAGAAGGTCGACCTCGAGGTGAGCGCGGAGCAGGCAGGTGTGCTCGCCCAGGTCGTGCGCCAGGAGGGCGAAGACGTGAAGGTCGGCGAGCTGCTCGCCGTGCTCGACACGTCGGCCGTCGCCGCGTCCGCCGCCGCCACACCAGCGTTGCCCACGCCGTCGGCGGCTTCAGCCGCCGAGCCGGCGTCGAAGGATCGCGCGACGCCCACCGCGCGCAAGGTGGCCGAGCAGCACCACGTCGATCTGGGCAGCGTGAGCCCCAGCGGCGAGGCCGGGCGCGTCGTCAAGCAGGACGTGCAGACCTTCCTGGCCCACGCTGCGCAGGCAACGCCACCGCCGGCGCCGCGCGTCACGCCGCCACCTGCCGCCGCGCCACGGCCGGCTGAGGCCCCTGCCGACCGGGGCGAGACCCGCGAGCGCATGTCGAAGCGCCGGCTCACGATCGCGCGCAACCTCGTCGCCGCGCAGCAGACCGCCGCGATGCTGACGACGTTCAACGAGATCGACATGAGCGCACTGATGTCGCTCCGCGAACGCCGCAAGGACCAGTTCAGGAAGTCGCACGGCGTCGGCCTCGGGATCGCCTCGTTCTTCGTCAAGGCGAGCATCGGCGCCCTGCGGGCCTTCCCACGGGTCAACGCCGAGATCCAGGGCGACGAGATCGTCCTGAAGCACTACTACGACATCGGCGTCGCCGTCGGGGCGCCACAGGGGCTGGTCGTCCCCGTCATCCGCGATGCGCAGCGGTTGTCGTTTGCCGGCATCGAGCAGGCGATTCGCGATTTCGCGGGCAGGGCCAACGACGGGTCGCTGACCCTCGAGGATCTGCGCGGCGGGACGTTCACCATCACCAACGGCGGCGTCTTCGGCTCGATGCTCAGCACGCCAATCCTCAACACGCCGCAGGTCGGCATCCTCGGCCTGCACAAGATCGAGGATCGTCCGGTGGCCATCGCCGGCAAGGTCGAGATCCGGCCCATGATGTACGTGGCGCTGACCTACGATCACCGCATCGTCGATGGGCTCGAAGCCGTGCAGTTCCTGGTACGGGTCAAGGAGTTCATCGAGGATCCCGGCCACCTGCTGCTCGAGTCGTAGCGTCCCTCAGCGTCGGCGCGTGGAACGGTCAGGCGGCAGCAGGAAGCGCAGCATCGGGCCGACCCGCCTGCCCCACGAGGCTTCGTCGTGTTCGCCCACGGGGTCTTCGTCATAGCGAAGGCCCCGGGGTTCCTCCCAACCTTCGCGGACGAGCACCTTCCGCAGCGCGCGGGCGTCATCGATGGCGCGCGCAGGCTCGCGCAACCCGACATCGAGCCAGATCCGCGGCCGCGGCCGCAGCACGCGGGCGCGCACGCCACGCAGGATTGAGCGGTGGTTCCACCACACCGACGGCGACATCACACCGAGCGCGCCGAAGGTGCCCGGATACTGCAGGCCAGCCGCGAGCGTCACGAGCCCCCCCATCGATGACCCAATCATCACGGTCGAGTCGGTCCACGGCTCGGTCGGCAGGTGGCGGTCGACGAACGGCTTCAGTTCCTCGACCAGGAAGCGCGCGTAGCGCCCTGCCCCGCCCCCGATCGCGTGCGCGGCATCGCGGGTCGGCGTGAACTCGTCGAGCCGCCCCGCTCCCGCGTGATCGACCGCGACCACGAGCGCCGGCGCCGCGGCCCCCACCCGGACCAATTCGCGCAGCGTCACGTCGAACGCCCACGACTGCCCCGACGGAGCCGACGACTGTCCGTCGAAAACATTCTGCCCGTCGTGCAGGTAGACCACCGGAAGCCGTGCTGCCCGGTGGGCGTGTCTCGCCGCGTAGGTCCGCACACCCACACGGCGGGCCAGGATACGCGACGGCACCTCGAAGGCCCGGTGGGCTTCGTCGTCTTCCCCTCGATCGCCGCGCGCGATGTCCACGGCCGTTCAGTCGATGCCCAGAACGGGATGGGGCTGATAGCGCTCCTCGAGCAAGCGGCAGTGCTCGGCCGACAGCGCGACGCTCGACGCCTCGACCGCGTCGTCGAGGTGCGAGAGCTTCGTGGTGCCGACGATCGGCGCCGCCACGCCGGGCTGCTTCAGCAGCCACGCCAATGCGACCTGTGACGGCGAGATACCGAGTTCCGCGGCGACGGCGACCGTGCGATCGACGATCTCGTAGTCGGCCTCGGTGTAGTAGAGGCGATGTGCGAAGGCATCCTGGACTTCGCGCGCCGAGGCGTCGCGCTGCCCACGCTTGCGCGAGCCACTGAGGAATCCCCGGGCCAGGGGGCTCCAGGGGACAACGCCGATGCCCTCGTGGAGGCAGAGCGGCAGCATCTCGCGCTCCTCTTCGCGGTAGACCAGGTTGTAGTGGTTCTGCATCGACACGAACCGCGGCCAGCCGTGGCGGTCGGCCGTGTGCAGCATCGTGGCGAACTGCCACGCGGCCATGCTCGACGCCCCCAGGTAGCGGACCTTGCCGGCCTTGACCACGTCGGCGAGGGCCTCGAGCGTCTCCTCGATGGGCGTTTCGTGGTCGAACCGGTGGATCTGGTAGAGGTCGACGTAGTCGGTCCCGAGGCGGCGCAAGGAGTCGTCGATGGCCGACATGATGTGGCGTCGCGACAAGCCAGCGCGCACCAGGCCCGGCTCGAGCGCGTAGTAGACCTTGGTCGCAATCACGACCTCGTCGCGCCGGGCCAGGGCGCGCAGCGCACGGCCGGTGACCTCCTCGCTCACCCCATTCGAGTACATGTCGGCCGTGTCGAAGAAGTTGATGCCCCGCTCGAGGGCGCGCGCGAAGAACGGCCGGCTTTCCGCGTCGGATTTCACCCACGAACGCCAGGCGGGGTCGCCGAACGACATGCAACCCAGGCAGATGCGCGAGACCAACAGCTCACTACGTCCGAGGCGGATGCGATCCATCCCGCGATTGTACGCCGAGCATGCGCGGGATCGCCCACGCCGGGATGGCTGTCCCCCCCTGGGGTGGGAGGCGGGAACGAGGCCGGCTGCACGTCGGGCTTGCAGCCGGCGTCGAAGGTTGTCAGGATTACCAACCATCATGATGCGCTGGCTCCGTACCCTTCCGCTCGTGGTCGTCGCGCTCCTGGCCGTTGCCGGGGCCGAGGCCGCCGACCTTCCGAAGATCTTCGACCTCGCCGTCGGTGACCCCGCCCGGCGCGAGAAGTACTCGACGGTTGCGCCCGACGTCATCGTCGACACGACCAGGGGCGACACGATCACGCCCGACGTCGTGGCCGCCCGCCTCGACGGCGTGCAGGTCGTGCTGATCGGCGAGACCCACACGTCGCGCGAGTTCCATCGCGTCCAGGCCCGGATGACCCGCGCCCTGCAGGCGCGCGGGCGCAAGGTCATCATCGGTCTCGAGATGTTCCCGGCGCCCGAACAACCGTCGCTCGACGCATGGAACCAGCGCCTCTACAGCGAAGAAGGCTTCGTCAAGCTGGCCCGCTGGTACGAGCACTGGGGCTACAACTGGCAGCTGTATCGCGAGATCTTCCTGCATGCGCGCGACAACGGCATGCCGATGTACGCGGTCAATGGTCCGCGCGACGTCGTGGCCGCCGTGCGGCGCAAGGGATACGCCGGCCTCACCGACGACGAGAAGAAGTTCCTGCCGCCAGCGATCCAGTACGACGATGCCGACCACCTCACCGTCTTCAAGGCGGCCATCGGCGACGGCGATGCTGCGCACGGCATGACCGCGGATGCCTGGAAGAGTATGGCGGCGTCGCAGACGACCTGGGACGGCGCGATGGCGTGGCACTCGTTCAAGGCCCTCGAGCGGCATCCCGACCCCAAGTCGATCGTGGTGATCCTCGTGGGGTCGGGGCACGTGATCTACGGCGTCGGCATCGAACGGCAGCTCAAGGCGTGGTTCAAGGGCGGCATCGCGTCGATCGTCCCGGTCCCGGCGCAGACTGACGATGGGACCGCCATCCCGCAGGTGCGTTCGAGCTACGCCAATTTCGTCTGGGGATTGCCAAAGGACGACAGCGCGCCGTATCCGCGCCTCGGTATTTCGACCCGTTCGAGCGGGCCTGCCGACGGCCAGCGCGAAATCATCATGATCGAACCCGATTCGATCGGCGCTCGGGCGGGCTTCAAGGTCAAGGACGTGCTCGTGTCGCTCGACGGCCATTCCATTGTCGACCGCGAGGTGTTCATGCGCCTGATGTCGGTCAAGGAATGGGGGGATGGCGCGTCGTTCGTCGTCAAGCGTGGCGAGGAACAGGTCACCATTCCCGTGGTCTTCACGCGCACCCCGGCCAGGACCGACGGCGGCGCGAAGTGACGACAACCGGGAGCCCTGCGATGACCACCCGTGCTGCCTGCTGGCGCGCCGCTTCTGCTGGCGCGCTGTTGCTGCTGCTGGCCCTGCCAGCGGCCGCACAGACACGCGCCCGCCCCGACGCGCCTGCGCCTGGAGCGGCGCTTGGCGCGCGATTCGACGCCGCCACGACCGCGATCACCGGCAAGGTCGTGACGTGGCGCCGCGACCTGCACCAGCATCCGGAACTCGGCAACCGTGAGTTCCGGACCTCGAAGATCGTGGCCGATCACCTGGCGGCCCTCGGCCTCGAGGTCAAGACCGGCATCGCGCACACGGGCGTCGTCGGCATCCTCCGCGGCGGCAAGCCGGGCAAGGTCGTGGCCCTGCGGGCCGACATGGATGCCCTGCCGGTGGCCGAGCAGGTCAACCTCCCGTTTGCGTCGAAGGCCACCGCACAGTGGAACGGCCGCGAAGTCGGCGTCATGCACGCCTGCGGTCACGACAACCACGTGTCGATCCTGATGGGCGTGGCCGAGGCCCTGGCGTCGATGAAAGCCGACCTGCCGGGCACGGTCATGTTCATCTTCCAGCCCGCTGAAGAGGGCGCGCCTCCCGGCGAAGAAGGCGGCGCGGAGCTCATGCTGAAGGAAGGCATCTTCGACTCGCCGAAACCCGATGCGGTGTTCGGCCTGCACGTCTTCCCGGGCCCTGTCGGACAGGTGTCGTACAAGCCCGGCGCACTGATGGCGAGTGGTGATACCTTCCACATCAAGGTCCGCGGCAAGCAGACACACGGCGCCG
>JAEUQQ010000403.1 GCA_016789685.1 Acidobacteriota bacterium
GAGCTACCTGCACATCGAGCGCGTCATCGATGCCGCGCGCGCGCACGGCGCCGACGCGGTGCACCCGGGCTACGGCTTCCTGTCAGAGAACGCCGTGTTCGCCGCCGCGTGTGCCGACGCCGGCCTGACGTTCATCGGCCCGCCGGCCGACGTCATCGCCGCGATGGGCTCGAAGATCGGTGCACGCGCGATCATGCAGCGCGCTGGCGTGCCCGTGGTCCCGGGCGAGACCGCCCGCGACCAGTCAGACGAGGGCATCGCGCGTGCCGCGCGATCGATTGGGTTCCCCGTACTGGTCAAGGCCTCGGCCGGCGGTGGCGGAAAAGGCATGCGCGCCGTGCACCACGAGGCCGATCTCGTCGAGGCCATCGGCGCGGCTCGCCGCGAGGCCGAGTACGCGTTCGGCAACGGCACGCTTTACGTCGAGCGGCTCATCCAGCGACCGCGGCACGTCGAGATCCAGGTCTTCGGCGATGACCACGGCCAGGTCGTGCACCTGTTCGAGCGTGAGTGCTCGGTGCAGCGCCGGCACCAGAAAGTGGTCGAAGAGAGCCCCGCGCCCGGCATGTCGGCGGCGCTGCGGGCGCGCATGGGCGAGGCGGCCGTCGCCGCGGCGCGTGCGTCGGGCTACCGCAATGCGGGCACCGTCGAGTTCCTGCTCGACGGCGACGGCGACGAGGCGCCGTTCTACTTCCTCGAGATGAACACACGGCTGCAGGTCGAGCATCCCGTCACCGAAGTGGTGACCGGCCGCGACCTGGTGCACGCGCAACTGCGCGTGGCCAACGGTCTGCCGCTGCCGTGGCGGCAGGACGACCTCACGCAGCGCGGCCATGCGATCGAATGCCGCGTGTACGCCGAGGATCCCGACCGCGACTTCCTGCCGCAGGCAGGCCCGCTGCTGCGGTACCGAGAGCCCGTCGCGCCGGGCATACGGGTCGACAGCGGCGTCTGCGCCGGCGACGAGATCACCGTGCACTACGATCCGATGGTCGCCAAGGTCATTGCCGTGGCCGACACCCGCGGGACGGCGATTGCGCGCATGCGGGCGGCGTTGCGCGAGTTCGTGGTGCTCGGCGTCCACACCAATCTCGCCTACCTCGATCGCGTGCTGGCGCACCCGGCGTTTGCGGCCGGCGAGATCGATACCCACTTCGTCGCGCGCGAACAGGCCGCCCTGGCGGCTGGTGCGCCCGATGCCGCGCTGGCGATGGCCTCGGCCGTTGCCGCGCACGCGCGGGTCGACGGGTTCCCTGGGCCGGCCATGGGCACGGCGCCGGCTGACACCGACCCCTGGTCGCGCATCCCGCGGTGGGGGTCGCTGTGAGCACGCGCACGCGCGTCAACGGGCTCGACTTCGACGTCCGCAGGTTCCCGTCGGGCACGACCTCGGTCACCGCCGCCCTGGCGACCACGCCCCCGATGGTGTTCGAGGTGCACGTCGTCGAGGGCGGGCACATGGTCGTCGAGCACGACGGGCGACGCCACGTCGCCGAGGCCGTGCGCGTCGGCAACGCCTGCTGGGTCCACGTGGGCGGGCGCGCGTACCTTGTCGAGGTGTCTGACGCGCGCGCCGCCGCCAGGCCGCGGGCCCACGCGCACGACACCCTCACCGCCCCGATGCCGGCCACCGTGGTGCGCGTCGGCGTGGCCGTCGGCGACCTCGTCGACGAGGGCCAGGTGCTGCTGGTGCTCGAGGCGATGAAGATGCAGATGCCGCTCAAGGCCCCGCACCGCGCCGTCGTGCGCGCGATCGCCTGCGCCGTCGGCGATCTCGTGCAGCCACAGGTAGCCCTGATCGATCTCGACGCGATTGACGCCTGACCGCCATGCGCCGCACCGAGCGCCCCTCGCGTGTCACCCTCGTCGAGGTCGGCCCGCGCGACGGGCTGCAGAACGAGCCGACGCCCCTCGACATCGCGACGCGCATCGCGTTCGTCGATGCGCTCGGCGCGGCCGGCTGCCCGGCGATCGAAGTCGGCGCGTTCGTCCATCCGGGACGCGTGCCGCAGATGGCGGGCACGGCCGACGTCTTCGCGGGCCTCGCGCCGCGGCCCGGCGTGCGGCACACCGCGATCGTCCCCAACGAGGTCGGCCTCGATCGCGCGATCGCCGCTGGCGTGCGCGAGGTCGCGGTCTTCCCCGCCGCCTCGGAGACCTTCTCGCAGCGCAACCTCAACCTGTCGATCGACGAGGCGCTGGCGGCCGCACGGCGTGTGGCACGGCGTGCGCTCGACCACGGGATGCGCGTACGCGGCTACCTCTCGACGTGCTTCGGCTGTCCGTACGAAGGCGACGTCGCACCCGGGCTCGTCGTGGCGCTCTGCGAGCAGTTGCTCGAGATGGGCGTCTTCGAAGTGGCCGTCAGCGACACCATCGGCGTCGCGCATCCGGGCCAGGTCGAGCGCGTGCTCGAGACGCTGCGCCGTCGTGTGCCCGCCACTCATCTCGCCCTGCACGTCCACGACACGCGCGGCATGGCGGTGGCCAACGTCCTGGCGTCGCTGCCCTACGGGATCACGACGTTCGATGCG
>JAEUQQ010000431.1 GCA_016789685.1 Acidobacteriota bacterium
GCCAGCACGCTCGAGGGCCGGACGCTGTATCGAGATGCGTTCCGACTGCTTGGCTTCTCGAAGCTCAAGACCTTCAGAGAACTCGGCCGCAGCGTAGGCGCCGCGTGATGCCGTACCTGCTCGATGCGAACGTCTTCATCCAGGCCAAGAACCTGCACTACGGCCTGGACTTCTGCCCAGCGTTCTGGGATTGGCTCCTCGATGCCAACGCCCGAGGCCTCGTGTACAGCATCGAGAAGGTCGGTGACGAACTCGACGCGGTTGCCGACGAGTTGACCGCCTGGGCCAGCGCTCGGGGCCCGGGGTTCTTCCTGAAGCCCGACACCGCGATGCTGACGGCGCTGGCCCCGCTCAGTTCATGGGTGAACGGCCAGGGGTACGAACCGGCGGCCGTCAACACGTTCCTCCAGGTGGCCGACTACTACCTCGTGGCGCACGCGCTCGCGCACAAGCACGTCGTCGTGACGCACGAAGTGCCGTCCGCCTCGACGAAGAAGATCAAGATCCCGAACGTGTGCATCGGCGTCGACGTGAAGTGCATGACGCCCTACGAGATGCTGCGGCTCGAACGCGCTCGTTTCGTACTCGGCGCTCCGCCTGACCGTCGAACGGTGTAAGCATCTACGCGCCGGGCCGGCGTGCGATCAGAGACCGGCCATCACGCAAGTGCCGGTCTTTGCGCGCGGCCGCGTGCGGGTCAAGCCCGCAGCCACGCGCGAGCGTGGTCGGCGCGCCAGGCTTCGCGTATCGCTTGGTGCGTGAGCGGGTCCGGCCCGAGGGACCGGCGCCGAGGCTTGAGGCGTGCGCGGGCGCGCGCCACCATGAGGTCGTGATGGCCGTCTACCTGGATGGTCACCGACTGCGTCGCTGAAGTCGTCGCACACTGGACACGCGCAGCGCGTCGCTGGCAGCACATCCTCGGGACCTCTCGAGGACCTCGCAGGCTCCATTCAACGTGGCCCGAGCTGCGCAGGACAGGGGGCGTGAGCGACCCTCCGGGCCGCGCCCCGGGGCGAAGTCGGGGGTGTCCGAGGGGGGTCGCTCACGCCCCTCCCCCATCGCGCTGCGTCAGTCGGAGCGGAGTGCACCACCGCACATCGCTTCGGCCACCGAGGCCCGAACGTGGCCTTGAACAAAGGCTCGACGCTGGTCGCAGCGCCTTCGGCTGGCCGTGATCATTTGAGGGAATGCCAGCTCGCACTCGAGCGCGCGGCGAACACGCCTCCCATACCTATGTTCTTGCCAAGGTTCGGCGGACGTCAGGACGTCGTGACGTTGACACCCCAGTTCGGTCAGGGGAAAGGGCAACGCAGCTCCCGCGACTGTGTTGCCCGCTGCGTTGCCCCTCACGGCGGTCACGAGTCGCTGCGCGCCTCTCAACCCACGCGCGCGCGTGCTCATTGCTCGCGCAGTGCCACCGCCGGCTGTAGCGTCGCGGCCCGGCGGGCAGGCACCACAGCCGCCGCCAAGGCCGCGAGCAGTAGAGCACCCGCGACGGCGGCCACCATGAACGGATCGAACGCGCCGGTCCCAAACAGGAGAGACGATGTGGCGCGGGCGGCGCCCCATCCGAGGACGAGGCCGACCACCACGCCCAGGGCGACCCACCGCACGGCCGACACGACGACGCGCGCCGCAATGGCGACGGGATCCGCGCCGCAGATGATGCGCACGGCGATCTCCGCCGTCCGGTCGCGCGTCACCGCAGACACGGCCCCGTGGATCCCGAGCAGCGTCATGGCGATCGCGCCGAGCGCCAGCAGCGCCAGGAGCGTGCTCCGCCCTCGGAAATCTGTACTGGCGGCCTCCACCCTCTCCGCCACCGACATCAGGTCTGACGCCGTGTCGGGCCACAGTTGCCGCACCTGCGCACGGAGACGGCTCTCGGCCGCTCGGTCCGTCGGGTCGAGCCTCACGAACATGAAACCTGGTGGCGCCCATTGGTCGCTCGCGAGATACACCCTGGGTTCGGCCGGCACAGACGGGTGGATGGCGTCCCGTGTGTCGCCGACGACGCCCACGACGGTGGCCGCCCTGCCGATGATCAGCACGTGCGCGCCGATGTCTCGCCCCGTCTGCCGCAGGCGAGACGCCACCGTCGCGTTGACGACGGCGACCAGTGGGGTGTCAGCCGCGTCGGTCGGAAGGAAGGGGCGCCCATCGAGCAGAGCGATCCCCATCGCCGAGAAGTAGGTGGGGGCCACGCCGTTGATGATCACGGGCAGTTCGTCGCCGCCGGGCACGCCGCTTAAGGTGAGGGCGCCGGTGGTTCGTCCTCCGAATGGCACCTCGCTGCCCGCAGCAACGTCCAGCACACCTGACGTCGCGGCGACGCCGTCGAACTTCGCACGCAGGTCGGCCAGAGTCCGCGTGGACGCGTCGCTGTCGATCACGGCCGGACGGGGCAACCGCACGGCGTACAACCCGTTCGGTTGAAAGCCAAGATCCTGGTGGATGAGCTTGGTGGAACTCAGCCACGCAAGTCCGGCGAGGTAGACCAGTGGAACGGCGACCGCCACTTGCGCCACGACGAGCGCATGTCGAGTACGGCTGGCGGCCGCTCGGTTGGACACCTCGCGCAACGATTCGCGACGACTGGAACGCCACAACGGTCCGACTGCGAACGCGACGATGCCGACGACCGACGCACTGCACGCGAACGCCGCCACGCGCAGGTCGAGGAGAATCAGCTGGCCACGCGTCATCTCCGGCGGCAACTGGCCGACGATGAACTGCGTGGTGAGCGGTGTCAGCGCGGCGGCCGTCGCCAGGGCACCAGCGCCGAGCCACACGCCCTCAGCGGCGCCGAAGCGCAGCAGATGTCGCCTCGTGGCCCCCAGGGCGAGTCGAATGCGCGTGTCGCGTCCGCGCTCCGCGGCCCGCGCAACCTGCATCGCGGCGACCTGGACCCATGCCACGGCGAGCACCAGGCTCGTTGCCACGAGCAGGAGCACGAGGCCGAAGGTGCCGCCAGGCTTGAGGTGTTCACGCAGCGAGGTCAGGGCGTACTGCGGCAACTGCGCGGCGGCCCCTCGCAACGACGCGGTGCTCGGGAGCCTGCCAATCACCTGGAGGGAGGCCCCGGTCTCCCTGCCGCTGGGCGGTGCGGAGAGGACCCACGCGTCCGCACCGTAGGGAAAGTCGACGGCGGGAGGGGCGACGCCGACGATCGTGTAGGTTTGTCCGTTCCACGAGGTCGTCTTCCCAAGCGCGCCGGGCTCCGAGCCGTAGCGGTCACGCCACGTGGCAAACGCCATGACGATGCCGGCTTCGGCGTGATCGGTGGGCACGAGCACCCGACCGATATGTGCGCCGACGCCCAGCACGTCGAAGAACTCCGGGGAGACAGCGGCGACCTGCAGGGTGTCGCGGCTGCGATCGCCTGGATTCGCGTACCTCGAGTAACTCGCCACCTGCAGCACGCCGAGCGCCTGCAACTCGCGGACCTGCCAGGAGGTCATCGGTACCGGGGCCTTCGTGCGGGACGAAATCGCGCGGACGGCGACCAGTTGTTCCTGGTGGGGGAAAGGGAGCGGCTTGAAGAGCAGGCCGTCGATAACCGAAAACAGTGCGCTGCAGCACGCGACCCCCGCCCCAATCAGCAGGATGATGGTCGCACTCGATGGCCACCGCCGCAGCAGTTGCCGGCCGGCTTGAATCAGGTCAGTCCACATCGGTGCTCACCTGGGCAGCGGGTCCTTGAAGTCGCGTGCACTCGGCGGCGGGTCGAAGACCACCGTGCCCACGTCGTGCGTGCTGTCGCCCGGCCACGGACGGACGGGCGCCGACACTGGCACCCACTCTTCGTGGACCCGCGCAGGAATCGTCAGCCCCGCCACCGTGCGGAACTGCAGAAACCGGAGGACCGCTGTGTACGCCTCGCCCGCCGTCGTCTTGTCGGCGACGGCCGTGCCAAGCGGCCGCGACGTGGCCGGGTCGAGGATCAGGTCGTGGACGACGGTGCCGTTGGCGAACTGGAACCGGATCGCCTCACCAGAGAGGTTCTTCACAGCCACTCGGCCGCGTGGATACGCGTGCACCGGTGCACCGTCTGGCGCCCTGAGGAGGAAGTTGAGGCTCGTCGCCGCAAACTGGCGGATGGTCCGCTCCCTCCGCCCGTCGCCCGGGTCTGGGACCTTGACTTCGGCACGTCCTCTGGGACGCTGCAGCAGCCAGTAGTGCGTGCCATCCACGACGTGCACGACCGAACCAGCGAAGTCCACGCGAAACTGGTCGGGGAAACGCAGGCGCAGGCTCGGGTGATGGTCGACCGACGTCAGAGTGAAGCCTGCAACCGCGCGGATGCGGGCGTCGCTGCCGATCAGCGCGCGCACCGTTGCCAGTAACTTCTGCGTCGCGGCGTCGGCGGTGATGCCAAACTGGCTGCGCGTTCGGGGCAACGGTCGTTGGCCGGAGACGGTGGTGAATACGACGAGGCCAACGATGAGCACGATCAGGCAGATCCCGTGTAGGCGTAGGTGGGCCATTGTGAGCGACCGCCCTCGAAGAGTTGTCTTGGGTGCTTTTCAGTTCAGACCAATGAGATCCATCACCAAGTCTTCCTGCTGGCCTGACAAGCGTCCGGCGAGACTTCGCACGACGCGCTTGTCTCCGTCAACGATGACGAGCGACGGCGTTCCAGGAATGCCTGAGAACTTCTCAAGTTGTTGGACGTGTGGGGCGTCAATCCCGTACGCCCCAAGGTACTGCCGGAACACGCCGATGTCCTCGATGGTCAGGAACGTGACAGCAAGGTCCGCTGACCGTGTGCCTCTCACAAGCGCCTCGTAAAATGGCATGCTATCAGTGCAGTGGCGACACGCGGAGTGAGCAAATATGAAGACGTGCCGTGCATGGCCGCCTATGGATGCGCTCGCAGGAATCGCGTCAACTGGGGCGAACTCCTTCGCCGCCGTATCTGCCACTGGGGAAGAGTAGCGAAACGCAAGTACGAGAAGGACCAGGGCGCACGTCGCTATCAGCATCCAGTCGCCGAAGCGTGTCAAAGCGGAAGACGGTCGTGGCGACGTGTCGCGGACCATGAAGGACCCCTGCGTCAACGGAACGGGAGAGGCCCATGCAGGCGCAGGCGGCGAAGCCATTTTGCCTGCACGGGCAGTTCGTCGTCAAACTCGAGCTGACACCAGCACCCGTATAGGGTGCAGATATCCGTCTCTGCGTCGTAGTGCCAGTAGATCCCGTCTGGGATGAAGTGGTTGATGCTCCGGCAGTAGGCCTCCTGATCCCCACCGAGGCTCGCACAGGTCGCATAGTCGGCCTGGGCGGGCACAGCGCTGGCAAGGGCGGCGACGGAAGCGAGTACGGCCGCCTGCGTCAGCCTACGGGCGAAATGGCGCGTGTCGTTCGATAACTCAGTGCTCGAGCGGCTCTGCATTGTGTGACCCTCACGGAGTCTGCTCGCCCCCACTGGCGAGGCAGTCTGTCAACCCGGACGGGCACACCGTCCGAGCGTCAGTGATAGTCAACTCCTCCCAGCTCGAGGTTTCAAAGCGACAATTCGCGCCGTGCACGTGAGTCGCGCGACGTGTCGCATTCTGTCGCATCTGGCTGCTCGTGTCACAGGGCTGCGAGCGGGAAACGCGCAACAAGAGCCCGCCTGGTTCAGCAATCACAGACAGCTGGACAGCAGCAACTGCCGCACGAGTGTGTCACCTGGCAACTGCAGATGCTTACGCCATCACATGTAACGCAGCAGTATACGCACGGGACGTTGGGTTGAGGCGTGCCTTGCAGACTGGTGTTGTTGCGGGAATCTGCCCGACACGATGCGCCCGCAGCCGGAGATGAGGCCGTCACCAGCGTGAGCGTTATGTGGTGGTCGAACCAGACGACGCTTGCGGTTCCTCCAGGCGCCATGAGAAGCGAGTCGCGAACAACCGGGGAATCTGTCGGGGCAGTTCCGAGGTCTATGACCTGAAGGATGAGCTGCCCTGTGGGCTCATGGTGAACGGTGAGTCCAAGAGGCGGAGCGTCAGCTATCATTAGCCGTGCTGTGCCCCCCTCTGGGGTCTTGATGTCCCCTAACCACCCGCTCTCTGTAGCGATTCGGAGAACGACGGAGGAGGGTGGGATTGTCTGGGTCTCGCCGCTCTTGGCACGCGCTGGTATGAGGATCATGAGGACGATGGCGACGCCCGCCAGTGACGGTTTCATTCGTTGGAAGCGCAGCATGTCATCTCCTGAGGGTTCGCCCTTGGGGTGTTCAAGGGCGCGACTACCATTAGCCCGGAGGGCGGCGCGAGAGGCGGTGTCGAGGGTGCCTTGCTCCTTGCGGTACGTCGGTTCGTGCCCATGGGCCCGCAACACGCACACCATCCACGCAGACTTCGGGTTCAGGATCTGTTCCCCGATCTCGTTGCCGAACACGTATGCGTGCGGTGACCAGGTCTTCCCGTCCGGGCCGGTCTGCATCAGCGCCAACACGCCGCGCAGCCGCGGTGAGATCGGCAGTACCCTCCGCCGTCGCGTTTTGGCGTTCTCGGCGCGAACCGTCAGTTCGCCTTTGGCGAGACCGACGTCGGCCCACTGGAGCGCCAGTAGTTCACCGCGACGGCACCCGGTGTCCAGTGCCGCGATGATGAGCCGCTGCAGCCATGGGCCGGCGACCTCCAACAGACGCCTCTCCTCGCCCGGTGTCTTGACCCTGCCTTTCTCGTCCAGGACATCTGGTTGCAGTCTCCGGCTCCGCTGCGCGTGCTTCCTCCGTCGGACGCTGGTGCCGGGACTCAACCAGGGCCGCTGCAGGTGCCCTTTCCTGACCGCCCACTTCTCCACCGACTTCACGGTTTGGACATAGTGGTTGATCGTCGACGCGGCGTACCCGCGCCGGCGCAGTTCGTCGAACACCGCTTCGATGTCGTCTTCGGTCACGGCGATGGCCGCCACTTGGCCCAGCGGCGTCCCATCGGTCGTCGCGATTGCCGCCAGCGCACGGAGCCTCGAACGGTCGTCTACGGCGGTCCCGACCTTGTCCACGCGCTCGTGCGTGAGCCAGCGGCCGGCCAATTGCTCGAACGTGAGTGCTGGGTTCGTCTCGACCGGCGGCGCCGCCGGAGACGAGCTCGGAGTCTGACCGAACGTCACGTCTGCCGTGGTGATGGCGTACACCGGGCATTCAGATGTCGCGTCGAACGAGCCGCCCACCTTCGTGGTGGTGGGCGATCAGGATGGGATCGCTCCGCCGGCCATCATGAAACGGCGCGTCGAGGCACTCCGCCGCTCCGGCACGACGGTCGAGTATCACGAGTATCCGGGTGTCGGGCACGGCTTCGGGCTCGGCGCAAAGACGAGTGCCGACGGGTGGGTGTTCGAGGCGATTCGGTTCTGGAGGAAGTCGATACCTTCGATGCTCCAGGCGCTGCCGCGCGCGCGCTACGCCGCGTGACGTCCGTGCGGTTTCTCGATACGCACGAGGCTGAGCTTGAGCCTGAACGGCTTCAACAGGCGGTTCATGGTGTCCTGAGTCGGGTTGTGCCGGGGATTGATTGCCCGAAGCACATTGGGGCCGGCCATCTTCACCTTTGCGGCGAACTCCTTCACGCCCATCGCGCGGATGACCTTTCCCAGCGCGACCTGGATCGGCACCCCCTCGTCCATGGCCGCCATGAGGAACTCGCGCGCAAACTCCTGATCCTGGAGATCCTGCGCCAACCCTTCGTTCCAGTCTCTGCTGCGTCGTGCCATGTCACTTCTCTCCGAGGTAGTCGCGCCAGTACTGCTGGGCTCTGCGGATGTCCTTCGCCTGCGTGCCCTTCGACCCGCCCACCAACAGCAGCACGAGCCTCGCGCCGTCCTGTCCGAAGTAGATGCGGTAGCCGGGCCCGAACATCACCCTGGCCTCTTGCACACCGCCCCCGACGCCCCTGTGGTCGCCCATGTTTCCAGTCTCGAAGCGAACCACGCGGGCTTGCACCCTCGCGCGGGTCGCGCGGTCGAGCGCGTTCAGCCAGTCCCTGAACGGGATCGTCCCATCGGCTGTTTCGTACTCGCGGACGGTCATAGCCATCGGGCGCTCACCGCATAACGTATCACAAATGATACTTTATCATACGTGCTGACCTGCCCGGCGGTGGAGGTCAGGTCCGCGGTCACCCCTTGCAAGAACGTGCAAGCCGCGCGCGGATGCCCCCCTTGCAAGGCCTCATTCGGGCACGCGGCGGTGCAGCAGACCCCGGTTTTCCGGGGTCTGCCGCGTCGCTGACCTGACCTGTCGAGCCTTCGAAGCCGAGGGTCGCAGGTTCGAGCCCTGCCGGGCGCGCCAGCCTTCGCCGAACGCCTGCATCTCTGTGCGTTGCTTCGGCTTGGCTGGCCTTCTCGGCTGCCGGCCGGTCCGCCGGCTGCCGGCCCAAGTGCGGCACGTCGCTTCAGGACGGCCGATAGCCGCCCGTGCGGATCGAACGGCACACGTCGACGTGCTGGCTCCGGATGCGCAGCCAGCATCGGCGTCGGGGTGAAGTGCATAACCCTTGACGCATAATTCCTTGCGTAGCATATTCAGCCATCGCCTGGCTGGTTGAGGGAACCGACGAGTTCGCCGGATGGTTCCTCGATCTGAACGAAGACGAACAGGTAGACGTCGGCCGCGTCGTCGAGTTGCTGGTCGAGCACGGGCCGGCGCTGCCGTTCCCGTTCTCGTCGGGGATTGCCGGGGCACGTCACCGACATATGCGCGAACTCCGGATTCAGCATCGCGGCCGCCCGTACCGTGTGCTCTACGCATTCGACCCACGGAGAGCCGCCATCCCGCTTCTCGGCGGGGGCAAGACCGGGAACGACCGCTGGTACGACGAGAATATCCCGGTTACCGACGACCGATACGACGACTACCTGCGCGAGCTGAAGAAGGACGGACTGATATGAAGCGCCACACGTGGGCTGACATCAAGGCGCGAGTGAAGCCGGGAACGCGCGCACAGATTGAAGCCGAGGCCCGCCGCCTGTCCGAGGAGCTGCATCTGTCGCAGCTCCGCAAGGCGCGAGGCTTGACGCAGGAAGCCATGGCCGAACTGCTTGGCGTCAGCCAGGCCGAAGTGTCGAAGATGGAGCGACGCAGCGAGCTGTACATCGGCACGCTGAAGAAGTTCATCGAGGCGATGGACGGCGAGTTGGTGCTGGCCGCGCGGTTTGCCGATGGGGTCGAAGTGCCGATCAAGCTGGCCGAGACGGAAGGCGCCGGGTAGCCAGCGCTGTCGCGGGGTCGCGGTCGTCGTCGCGACAACTGCCGGACGCATCGCTCAGGCGCGGGCAACCGACGCGGACGCCGCGATCATCATAGCGTATCTGCTATACTACCGTCGTGGCATGAACCGTCACGTTCTACAGTCGAAAGGTCGAAGACGAGATCCTCGCCATGCCAGCGGGCTTTGTCGCCAGGTTCCTGCGGTGCGCCGAGAGGAGGGAGAGCTTCGGGCCCGATCTCGGAATGCCGCATACACGGGCCATGGGGGCCGGGCTCTTCGAGCTTCGACTGAAGGCCGCCGAGGGGACTGCGCGGGTGTTCTACTGCACGGTCGTCGATCGGCGCATCGTCGTCCTGCACCAGTTCGTCAAGAAGACACAACAGACCCCTCGTCGGGAACTGGCTGTCGCTCGCCGGAGAATGAAGGACGTCCGTCATGACTAGTCCACTGAAGCAGTTCGCCGCGCGCGCATTCGCGCGTCCGGGCGTGAAGAAGGCGTATCGCGAACTCGCTGACGAGTTCGCGTTCATCGACGAGGTCCTGCGCGCGCGGGCGGCGGCGGGCCTGACCCAGGCCGAGGTGGCGGCACGGGTGGGCACGACCCAGTCGGCGATCGCCCGGCTGGAATCGGCCCACGCGAAGCACTCTCCGTCGCTCGCCACCCTGCAGCGCTACGCGGACGCGCTGGGATGTCGGCTGGAGATCCGCCTCGTGAAGACGAAACAGCGGCGCACCGCAAGGGCAAGCAGGCCCGTAGCCAAGTCCAGCCGCCGGTCGCTTCCCGCATCTGCGCGCTGACGATGCCCGCGGACATCGGACTGAGACGGCGCACCGACCGCGCGCAACAGATCTGTTGACTCACAACACTTGTGTTGCTATTCTCGGCCCATGACGAGCGCGGAGCTCAAGCGGTGGCTGAAGACGCAAGGCTGCTCGTTCTCCACGCAGGGCAAGGGCGGGCACGTCACGGTGCATCTCGGCTCGCGCAAGACCATCCTGCCGACGCACGGCAAGGACAAGGACCTCGGCACGGGGCTCGTCGCGGCCATCAAGCGCGACCTCGGGCTGAGGTGAGGACATCCGATGTGGACCTTTGCAGTCGACCTGACGCCTGATGACAACGGCACGGTGATGGCCACCGTGCGTGACGTGCCCGGCGCGCACACGTTCGGGGACGACGCGGCAGACGCCCTCGCGCGAGCCGAAGATGCGCTGGTCACCATGTTGGGGGCGCGGATCCAGGCGAAAGAGCCGATCCCCACCCCACGCCGCGTCAAGCGGGGAGCGGTGGTGACGCTGTCGCCGCTGGTGGGCCTGAAGCTGTCGCTCTACGAGGCCATGCGTGAGGCGGGCATCGGGAAGGCAGCGCTGGCGCGGTTGCTGCGCGTGCACCTTCCGCAGGTGGATCGGCTGCTCGACCTCGAGCACGCCTCCAGGCTGGACGCGGTCGTCGATGCGCTGCGTGCGGTTGGACGCGACGTGGCGATTGACGTGCGGCGCTGCAAGCCGACGCGTCCTGCCGCCTAGCGGCCCCGCAGGGCCGTCACGGCGCAGGACGACACGCCGCCGTCCCAGGCGGGGGATTCGGCCTGGATGCCGATGACCCGCAACTGCGGCGCGGCCCCTACGGAAAGTTGACGGTCGCGGTGATGACCAGCGACACCGGCACCCCGTTGAAAACAGTCGGCGCGTACTTCCACTGCTTCACGGCCTCGAGGGCGGCGGCGTCGAGCAGCGGGATGCTCCGCAGCACGCGCGCGCCGGCGACGTTGCCTGCCGGGTCGACGGTGAGTTCGACGATCACCACGCCGCGCACGTTGGCCTGCTGCGCGATCTCGGGCATGACGGGCCTGACGTCCACGAGCTTCGTCGGTGATCTGATCGCGTTCCCCACGCGCAGCGGGCCTGACGTTGGGCCCGGACGTTGAGACGCGGGCGCCTCGTCCGGGACGCGCCCGAGAATCGAGCCCACCATACCTGTTGGTGACTCGCCTGGAGCCGACATCACCAACGCGGCCCCGCCCACCGGCGAGGCCGGCGAATGCGGCGCCGCTCCGGCCGAGACCGACGGCGGCGGCATCCTCGCGGGCGCATCGGCGAAGGCCGCCGCCTCGGCGGCGTCGAACGATGCCCATTCCATGCCAGCTCCCGACTTGCGCGACACGACGCGGATCACGCCGTCAGCGGCCTCGGTCACCGCGGCATCCACGAACCCCGACATCACGTCGATCGCACGACCCGCCCCGCGCAGGCTGAACCCGCCACGCCGCGCCGGAGTCGGCCGGGCATCGTCGATCGTGGCTGGTCCCTCCCCCGTGTCGACGATCGGGAACGGCGCGTCCAGGGTGAAGCGAAAGCGGAAGTCGACGATGCCATCGGGGGCGCGGCGATCGCTCTGCGCATCGAGAAGCACCACCAGCACCATCCGGGTTGGATCGGTGACGACCCGCACCTGGCCCTCGTACCGCATGACCGTCTGCACACGCGCATCGAACGGCAGGACGACGCGGTCACCGTCTGCCGCGACGAACTCCCGCCCCTGCGGCGGGGGCGGCTCGGGCGGTGGCTGCGCCCGCGCGGGCGTCATCACGCCCGGGCGCGGCGCGCTGGCAACGCTCTGCGCGCACACCTCCGCGAACGCCATCGTCACGAGGGCAAGGACCGTAACGACGAGCACCATGCCGGTCCAACGCACGCGAGGACGCATGACACCTCCTGGGAATGGAGGGCGGTGCCGAGGCACCGTCGAGGAGTTAGACACCGCCCCTCGCCATCCGGACGCCGAGACGGACGCGCGCACTGAACTGGCCGTCGCACGGCGAGGCGAGTGCACCGCCCCTCGCGATCGGCAGCGCCAACGGAGGGCGTCGCCGGGCGTATGATCGCGCCACGCCCGGGGAACACGCCCGCGTGCGACCGCGCGCTCGCCGCCCGCGATTGGAGCGCCGCACTTGCTGCCGCAACGGTCGTCAACGACGCCATCGAAGCGCAGCATGTCGAGACGCTCTACACCCTCGCGCGCTGCCACGCGCTGCTCGGCCACGCCGACGACGCCGTGGCCTACCTCGAACGCGTGCACCAGGCGGAGCTGTTCGACGTGTCGCGCGTGCGCAACGACGAGGCCTTCGCCGCGCTACGCGCCAACGAGCGCTTCACGGCGATCACGCAGGCCATCTGGTTGAAGGGCGGCTTCGGCATGCCGCATACACGGGCCATGGCGGCGGGCTCTTCGAGCTTCGACTGAAAGCCGCCGAGGGGATCGCGCGGGTGTTTGGCACCACAAGGGCAGGCCGGCCCGTAGCCGAGTCCAGCCGCCAGGCGCTTCCCGCATCGGCGCGCTGACCCTCGCTTGGCGGGCGCTGCCCGACACCGCGTCACGGTCGTAGTCGCGACAACTGCCGGACGCGCTGCCACGCTCGGTACGCGCACGTCACACACGTCACGCCGCCCCGGTCCTTTCCGTATCGACACCCGGTCGGCTTCCGGCTATTCTGCGAGCGGGATCCCATGGACTGGCACGAGCACATCACCGTCGACCCCGCCGTCATGCACGGAACAGCGTGTATCCGTGGCACCCGGATTCCCGTCGCGGTCGTGTTGGCCAATCTCGCCGACGGGGAATCGACCGAACAGCTGCTCGAGAGCTACCCCACGCTCACCGCCGCGGGCATCCAGGCTGCCCTGGCCTATGCGGCCGACCTCGCCCGGGAGCGGGTCCTGCCTCTTCCGGCGTAACGGTCGACGATGCGCGCCAAGCTCGACGAAAACCTGCCTGCCGAAGCAGCCGACCTCCTCCGCGCAGCCGGATGGCGTTGCGACACCGTTCACGACGAGGGTCTCGCGGGAGCTGACGACGGACGCGTCGCGGCAGCCTGCCGTGTCGAGGCGCGAGTACTCTTCACGATGGACCTCGATTTCGCCGACATCCGAGCGTATCCGCCGAGCGAATACGAAGGCATCGTCGTACTCCGACCGACCACGCCCAGCCGTCGCAACGTGCTGGCCCTGCTCGCTCGAGTCGTGTCCGTGATCAAGGCGGAGTGGGTGGGGCATCAGCTCTGGATCGTGGAGCCCGCTGGCATTCGCATCCGCGACTGACAAACGGCAGACAATCCGCACCAGCCGCAGGTGTATTCGGGTTGCCTGGTGCTGGTGAAAAGGCCAGTAAACACGGGAGCAGCGGTCTTCTGCTGCCCCCGGCGGTCTCTTTCCGGCGAAGCCGAGGGTCGCAGGTTCGAGCCCTGCCGGGCGCGCCACCCTTCGCCCAAACGCCGGCATCTCCTGGCGTGACTGCGGCCCGGGTTCCATCGGGGTATTCCCGGGCCTCCACCACTGGGCCCGCCTGCGCACTTGACGGCGAGGGGGGCGCGGGCGTACCGATGTGCGTAGCGATCCTGCCCTCGCGGAGGTGCCCATGTCACATCCCCGCACGTTGACTGGCACGGCGGCCGTCGTGCTCATCCTGCTCGGCGCCAACGGCACGAGGCTGCCAGCCCAGGCGCCGCCAGCGGCCATCACCGACGCGCCCCAGCGGCTCGAACGCGCCCTGGCCACCCGCGACTGGTCGGCCGCACTCGCCGCCGCCGCGGTCGTCAACGACGCCATCGAGTCACGGCACGTCGAGACGCTCTACACGCTGGCGCGCTGCCACGCCCTGCTCGGGAACGTCGACCAGGCCATCGCCTTCATCGAACGCACGCACCAGGCCGGGATGATCGAGGTCTCACGTGTGCGCAACGACGAGGCGTTCGCGTCGATGCGCGCCGACGAACGCTTCACGGCGATCACGCAGGCGATCTGGCTGAAGGGCTATCTCTGGCTGCTCGAACGCCCGGAGCGCGACGCCTACCAGCAGCCTGATCGCGTGATGCAGGCGCTCGGCTTCCGGGACGGCGAACGCGTCGCTGACATCGGTGCCGGCTCTGGCTACTTCACCCGCCGTATCGCCCGGGTCGTCGGGCCCGCGGCCACGGTCCTGGCCCTCGACATCCGGCCGCAGATTCTCGAGTACCTGGCCAGCCGCGCCGCCAGTGAAGGCATCGCGAACGTACGAACGGCCAAGGTCGAGCCCGATGACCCGCACCTGCCGGCCGCCAGCCTCGATACGGTGCTGATGGTCGACACGCTGCACTACGTGAAGGATCGGGCAGCCTACGCGAAGAAGCTGCGCGCCGGCCTCGCGCCTGGAGGGCGTGTCGTCGTGATCGACTTCATCCCGCGCTTGGCAGGCGAACGTCCCTGGGGCCCGCCTCCCGAACAGAACATGTCGCGCGCCGAGGTGGACGCGGCGATGGCGGCCGCCGGACTCGCACCGCTGCGGGTGCACGAGTTCCTGACCGAACAGTTCTTCGTCGAATACGCCGTCAAGACGCCCACGCCGTAACCGGGCGCGCGCGGTTCGCACGACACATCGTCACCGTAGCGTGGCGACGACAACCGGCCCAGGCCGATCACGTCGAGGCATCGACCACGCGAACGAGGTGGGTGCGCCCGGCGTAGTCGAGGATGGCCCGGTCGCAGGTCACGAGCGCCAGGTCGTGGGCGCGAGCCGTCGCGACGAGCACGCGGTCGATGGGATCGGGCAACGCCGAGGCGGGCACCAGGCCCGCGTCCAACGCCACGCCGTGATCGAACGAGAGGACGCGGAAGCCGCTGCGACGAATCGACCCGTCGACCCACCGTTCGACCGGTTGCGAGACGCGCAGGCGCCCCGCCGTGTGCAGCGCGGCGATCTCGAACACCGATGCGGCCGACACGCTCAGTGCCCCCGCGCCGGCGCCCGCAAGACGGCGGCGAGCCCGCGGGCCGAGCTTTCCCGCGACGTCACCGACCAGCCACACCCAGACGTGGGTGTCGAGCAGCATCGGTCACGCCTCCTCGTCGGTGTCGATGCTCCACGCGGCGGGCACGGCGTCGAACGGCCGGTCGAACCCGAGCACCGTGCCAGCCATGGATCCCAGCGGCGACGCCGGGCGCACGTCGTCGACGGGCACGAGCTTCGCGACAGGCCTGCCGTGCCTGGTGACGACGTATTCGACCCGTGCCTCGCGCACGTGACTCACCAGTTCCAGGCACCGCGCCTTGAACTCGGCCGCGCCCACGAAGGTGGAGGTCGTCGTTCGTTTCGACATGGCCAGAATATTGTGGCCAGAACGACCGCCACGGTCAAGCGCGTCACCCTCGGCACGAGGTCACGAGCGTGCCCGCGCCCACCCCTACCTGTGCGGCATCTCATACCCGCACGTGGCCGGGCACGGGCCGCATGGCCGGATTCGCGCGCGCAATGCGTAGGAGCAGGAGAAGCCGTCCATGCCGGCGCTGCCGGCCCATTCCGCCCTGACGTCCGAGGAGACGTGTCGCCATGCCCGCATCCGTTGCCAGACTCACCCGTGCCCTGCCTCGCCTTGCCGCCGCGGGCGCACTCGCCTGCCTGGTGAGCCTCTCGACGCCGGCGGCCGCCACGGCGTCGATCATCGGCGGCTCGATCACGTCGGGTGGGCCCGGCGCGCAGTTCATCGAGCTGACGTTGCCGTTCACCGCGAATCCCAACAACACGGTCGGCAACAACACGTTCCAGGACAACAACCTCTACGGGTTCGACGAAGACCAGAACATCGTGCTCGCCGCGCCGCTCGAGGTCGACATCGTGCCGCTGGGTTCGACGACGCTGGCCGCGGGCACGACCGTGGCAAGCCACTACATCTTCTTCGACCCGGTCAACGGCAGCATCGACGGACGCGTCGATTTCGATTCCGACATTGTCGCCATCATCACCAGCACGGCGCGGCTGACGGCGAGCGACTTCCTCGCCAACACGGGCGTGACCTACCTGAGCCCGGGCCTCCGCGGCCTCGAGGGCAACGATCAGGTCACGATCAGCGGCCTGCGGCAGATCCGCTTCGACACGACGGCCTCGACGCCTGGCGACTACGTCCGCGTGCTGACCGCGTACTCACCGGGCGCGGTGCCCGAGCCCGCAACGATGACGCTGCTGTGCGTGGCGATGGCCACGGGCGCCGTCCGCATGCGGTCGCGACGCTCGTAGGTCCGGAGGGCGGCGCCAGCCGCCGCGGCACGGGGATCAGAGACGGCGATCCCGCTCCAGGGATCGTGGCGCCACCGCTCAACACCCGGGCGGTTCGCGGTAGAACGCCAGCACGATCTCGCGCAGCGTATCGAGAATGGTCTTGAGCATGTGCCGCTGAGGATACCGCAGGCACCGCCCACCGAGGTCGGGCGGTGCCTGCCGGCTCCTGGCCCTGGACGCCAGGTGACCAGCGGAGCGGTCGACGTCGCGCAGCGCGTGACCGCGCCCGCGCTTGTCGCAATCGGGTGATTCCACTACGCTTCGCAGCACCCGGACGGATGTGGCGGCGCGACGGCACGGACGCGCACGCTGCGTTCGGCCTCCCACTGCCCGTGCGCGGGGCGGAGCCGTTCCAGCGATGGTCACACCGAAGAAAGACCTCCCCACCGTCACGCCCGAGGGCGAACCGCTCGCCCCGAGGATCGCGGGCGTCGAGATTCGCTACCAGCCACCGCAGGCCGACGAGCGCGGCGAGATCGTCGAGATCTTCCGGCCGTCATGGGGCGTGCTGCCAGAGCCGCTGACGTTCGTCTACCAGGCGATGGTGCGCCCCGGCATGACCAAGGGGTGGGTCATGCACGAGCGCCAGGACGACCGGCTCTTTCTCAGCCAGGGCGCGCTGCGGGTGGGCCTGTTCGACGCCCGCGACGACTCGCCCACACGGGGCGTGCTCATGGTCTTCACGGTGACCGATCGGCGACGGCCGCTGATCGTGATTCCGCGGGGTGTGTACCACGGCCTGCAGAACGTCGGCCTCGTGGACGCAGTCTTCATCAACATGCCGACCCGTCCCTACGATCACGCCGACCCCGACAAGTTCCGGCTTCCCCTGACGAACGACCTGATCCCCTTCGACTTCTCGCTGTCGAAGGGTTATTGAGGCCGCCGCGTGCCCGCACCTCCCCTGGTGACGGTGATCACCGCCACCTACAACGGTGCGGCGACACTGCGTTCGACGTTGTCGAGCCTCTGCGGGCAGGAATTCACCGACTTCGAGGCGTGGATCGTGGGTGATGCGTCGACCGACGACAGCGAGGCGCTCGTAGCCTCGATGCGCGACACCCGCCTGCACTGGACCAATCTCGCCACCAACAGCGGCAGCCAGAGCGCGGCCAACAACGAGGGCCTGCGGCGCGCCCGCGGCACGTACGTCGCGTATCTCGGCCACGACGACCTGTGGTTTCCCTGGCATCTCGCCACGCTGGTGCGCACGCTCGAGGCAGGTGACGCCGACCTCGCGCACTCGCTGGTGGCGCTCCTGGATCCCGCAGGCATCGCGGGGGTCATCGGCGAACCGCCCGACGGCGTCGCACGGCGACACCACTTCATCCCGCCCTCGTCGTGGCTGCACCGCCGCGCCGCCGCCGAACGCATCGGCGAGTGGACGCCACCGGGGACCGCATCGTGCGGCGTCGATCTCGACTACGCCCGCAGGATGCTCGCCGCCGGATCCCGGTTCACGTTCACGCCACGTCTGTCGGTGCTCAAGTTCCCGTCTGCGTGGTTCCGCGCCTACGCACCCGACGGCATCAGGCCGCAGGCGTCGTTCCTCGCGCGCATGCAGGCCGATGCGTGCGGCCTCGAGCACGACGTCCTCACCGACCTGGCTCGCTTGCTCGCACGCGACCAGGCAACCCCGGGCAGCCGGCCGGGCTCTGACCTGGCCTACCTCCGACAGGCGCTGCGCGTCGTCGCGAAACGCCGCATGCGCGATCGTCTCGATCGCTGGTGGCCGATGCAGCAGTTCGAGCACTGGCGCTTCCAGCGCGCCCGGCGGCACGCGCGGCTGACACGCGGGCTGACGCCATGACGCCGCGATCAGACAAGGTCACGGTCGTCGCCTGGAACCTGATCCTGGTCGGCGGCATGACGATCGGACTCGGTGCGCTGCAACTCGTCGTCGTGACGCTGCTGCTGCCGCCGGGCGCGCTGCAGATGGCGCTCGACCAACTGGGCGACACCATGCCGTCGGCGGACGACATGCGGTGGATCGTCGACTACATCGTGCCGATCCTGTGGTCGCTCGTCGTGTTCGGCGTCGTGAGCCTCGTCGCCGGCATCGGCCTGCTGCGCCGCAGCAACTGGGCGCGGCGCCTCGTCATCTGCCTGCTCTGGCTCACGATCCTCGCGCACGTGGCGGGCATGGTGGCGCCGTTCTTCGGCAGCCCCGCCGTCGTCATCGCCGGCGGCATCGTCCTGGGCCTGCTCGTCTGCGTGCTGTCGGCACTGCTGATCCTCTTCCTGCAGTCGGCAGACGTGCGGGCGGAGTTCATCCACTGAGCCAGGCGCCAGCCCGGTAGTTCAGCCCCGCGGTGCGAGATACCCGGCGGGGATGGGGTTGCCCTCGCGCTCCGAGTCCCAGAGGATTGTCACGACCCACCAGCGCGTGCCGTCGGAGTAGAGCTGGATGCTGTTGATGCCGCGCGCGAATGGCGCGGCGTCGGTGGCGGCCCGCCGCGAGTCGTAGGTGCTGAACACGTGCGCGATGTTCCCGAATCGCTCGGTCTGCCGGCCGATCTCGCGTTCGAAGAAGCCGCTCTTCACGAGTGCGGGACCCGACGTCGCGATGTACGCCTCGACATCGCCGACCCTGATGCGCGGCGTGCCCTCGGGCGTCTTGCCAGTCGGAATGAGCCGCGCGCCCGCCACGAACAACGAGCGGAAGCGGTCCCAGTCGCGCGCGGCGCCGGCGGGTCCGGAGATCACGTCGTAGACCGCCGCGATGATCGCGTCGATCGAGGCGACGTCGGCGGCACGCGCGACGATCGCCGGCCCGGCGGTCGCCGCCGGTGGCGCAGGCGTCACCTGTGCCTCGACCGGGGCCACCAACAAGAGAAGTGCCGCAGCGGCCGCACAGCAGCGGCCGGTGTCGATCGTGTGCAGTCGCATCGGTCCCCTCTTGCCTGGCTGCGTCGCGCATGCCGCGCGCGCGCCGGCTACTTCGCCTGCTTGGCCAGCTCGATGATCTCGTCGGCCGGCAGGACGATCGGCAGCACGCCGGCCCCCTCGGCCCCCTGCATCATCGCAAACACACTGCGACGCGCCGCGGCGGCCTGCGTCCTGACGACCACGAGCCCGACGAAGCGTCCCGCCCCGTCGAACACCGCCGCACCGAGCCCGCCGCCGGCCGACGTGGGCGCGGCAACGATGTACTGCAGGCGCGGCTTCTCGATCACCGCCTGGACAGTGCCGAACGCGATACCGCCCCTCCACCCGGTCATCTCGCCGAACCGCTGCAGCAAGACCACGAGGTCGGCCGCCTGCGCGCGCGCAGTCTGCGCGAGATCGATCGACGCCATCGGTGCCGCCGGGGGGTCGCTGGGCCTGAGGAACACGAGGTCGAGGTCGCGATCGCGCAGCACGATCTTCGCCGGCACTTCCTGGCCGTTGGCGAGGCGCAGCCTCAGGTTCGACTGATCGACGGTGAGGTTCATGGCCGGCGAACCCGGCGCACCGCCGACGGCGCGCTTGAGCATCTCTGACGGATCGAGCTGCGAGAGCGCGCTCATCGTGAGGCCCGTGCCGTCGATCACGACGGCATTGGCCTGCACGGTGTCTTCGACGCCGTCGGTGCGCCCGGGCAGGCCGCGCATCGTCACGGTCGCGCGTGCGGTGACGATGGCATCGCCGCGCTTGTTGAGCAGCTCGCGGGCGGCAGCGCGCTCGTCGGGCGTTTGCGCCGACGCGATCGGGGCGATGAGCAGGATGGCCGCGCACGCGGCCTGCACCAGGCGGATTCGCATGAATGTCCTCGACGTCGATGCCGGCACGGGCCTGACTGCCCGGTGCCGGATGTTCCACGGGGCGCGCTCAGCGATGAGCCCGGGGGCTCCCACGCCGGCGCCGAATGATGTGCGCGGCCACACGGCGCCTACCACGATGGCTGCAGCTCGACGAAGCGCGTGCGCACGCCGCGCTGCACCTGCATCACGACGGATGCCGGCTTGCGCGAGGCCGCGGCAGTGGTCGCGGCCTCGAGGGCGCGCACGTCAGTGACCGCCGTGCCATCGACCGACACGATGACGTCGCCGGGGCGCAACTGCGCCAGGTCGGCCCATCCGCCGCGGCTGACGTTCTCGACCAGCACGCCGGTCACCGACATCGTCACGGCACGGCCGTCACGATCGCTCGCGGTGAGGTCGCGTGCCGTGAACTCGAACACGGCGTCGGTGAACCGCGTCATCTCGCGCGGCGGCCGCGGCGACGCGACGAGCGTGACGGGCAGCGCCGACTCCTTGCCGTCGCGCACGATGGTCAGCGGCACGCTCGCGCCGATGCGATAGCGGCGGATGGCGGCCGCGAAGACCTCTTCGTCGCCCGCATTGGTCGCGGTGACGGCCTCGCCGTCGATGGCCAGGATGACGTCACCCACCTGCACGCCGCAGGCGGGATCGATCACGCGCGTCACGAGCACGCCGGTGCGCCCGGCCAGCGCGAGCCGCTCGGCAAGGGGCGGCGTGAGGACCTGCACGCTCACCGGCACCCAGGCCTTGGCGGCCTCGAGCCCGCCCGTGTCGTTGGCGTGCGTCCCGGCATCGACGACGGTGAGGCGCCGCTCGAGCCCACGTTCGAACGCCACGAGCAGGCCGGCCCTGGCCTTCGTGCCGAGCGCGGTCGCGGTGTGCGTTTCGAGATCGCGTACCGACCGCACGGGCTGGCCGTCGATCCCGACGATGATGTCGCCGGGCTGCAGCGGCGGCTTGGCCTCGGCCGCCGGCCCGCCGCGGCGCAGGTTGATCACGCGAGCGCCATCGCGCGACGCGCGCCCGAGTTCGCGGGCCTCGATGGCCGAGATGTCGGCAACGGCGATGCCCCACGCCCTGACCTCGGATCGCCCGAGCCGCGCGGCCCCGCGCTCTTCTGGCACCACTGTCACCGTGCGCTCGCGACCCTGCTGCCTGATGACCACCTGCGCGGCCTCGCCGACGGGAAGTCCGAGCAGCGCCTGGTTGACGAGCGGCAGCTGTTCCGGGAAGCGCGCATCGACCGCGGCGCCGTTGATCCGCAGCAGTTCGTCGCCCGCCGCAATGCCGGCGCGGGCCGCGGGCGAGCCGTCGGCCACCCACGCAACCAGCGCGCCCGTGCGATCCGCAGCGCCGACAAGCGGCTGTGCCTCGATGCCGAGCCAGCTGCGGCGCACCTGCCCGCGCGCGATCAGCGCGTCGACCACCGGCCGCGCGAGGTCGCTCGGAATCGCGCCCGCCAGGCCGAAGCTGATCTCGTTGACGCCGATGATCTCGCCGGCGAGGTTCACGAGCGGCCCGCCCGAATTCCCCGGGAAGATCGCGGCGTCGTGCCCGAGCCAGCGCACGATCGTCCCGACGTTCTCGCCGTCGATCGCCACGCCCGTCTGGAACATGCGCGGCATGATCAGCTCGGTGTTGCTGATCACGCCGAGCGTGACCGACTGCGACACCGACAGCGGGCTGCCCATCGCGAGCACGGGCTCGCCGCGCGTCAGCGCCGACGAACGGCCGAACGCCGCGGCCGGGAAGGTGCGCGGTGTCGCCGGCCGCAGCTTGAGGACGGCGATGTCAGACAGGGGATCGGTGCCCACGAGATCGGCGGGCACCTCTTCGCGGTTGGGCAGCGTGCAGACGATGCGCCGCGTCCGCCCGGCGACGTGATGGTTGGTGACGACATAGCCGTCGGGCGTGATGATCGTGCCGCTGCCCGAACCCTCGACCTTGATCTCGCGGCCCTCGTCGTGCTCGATGGCGACGACCGAGATGCGCACCAGGCTGGGATACACCGCCGCGATGGCGCGATCGATGGCCGCCCGGTCGGCGACCTGCGCCGCAGCGGCGGCCGGAAGGAACGTGAGTGCCGACAGGATGGTGACGAGTGCGCGGCCTGGCCTCATCCGGGCATCTTACACTGCGGCATCGCGCGGCCATCGCGACGGGACGTCGCCGGCGGTGCCTCCCGCGTGGAAGGCGCCCAAGGCCACGACGGCCGGCAGGCAGGGCGCATGCCACGGCTGACGCGTGGCAGAAGGAACACATCGCGATCGCTGGCCCCGCGGTACCGAGCACCGACGCCCTGCATGGATGGACGCGCATGTTGGCGTAGCGGCGCCGCCGGGGCCTCGCTACAATCGGCGCATGTTCGAAGCCGCCGAGTTGGGTCGCCGGATCAGCAAGGACGAGTACCGCACGATCGAACCTGCGCTGCGGGCCGACCTGCTGGCCGAGCAGGTGCGGCTGCGCGATGCGCCCTTCCCCGTCGTGCTGGTGTTTGCCGGCGTCGGCGGCGCCGGCAAGGGCGAGACGGTCAACCTCCTCAACGAGTGGATGGATCCCCGGTGGCTGGTGACGCGCGCCTTCGGCGATCCGTCAGACGAGGAGCGTGAGCGGCCGGAGTACTGGCGCTACTGGCTCAACCTCCCGCCACGCGGCCGGATCGGCCTCTACATGAGTTCCTGGTACTCGCAGCCCGTGCTCGATCGCGTCTACCGCCGCACGGATCTGGCGGCGTACGCCGAGCAGTTGACGCGCGTGGTCGAGTTCGAGCGCACGCTCGCCGAGGCCGGGACGCTCATCCTGAAGTTCTGGATGCATCTCGACAAGGGGCGCCAGGAGAAGCGCCTGACGCGCCTCGAGCGCGATCCGCTCACGCGGTGGCGCGTGACGAAGCTCGAGTGGAAGCACTGGCGGATGTACGACCGCTTCATCGACGCGGCCGAACGCGCCATCCGGCACACCAGCCGCGCGCATGCGCCCTGGATCATCGTCGAGGGGGCCGACGCCAACTACCGCAGCGTGGCGGTGGGCACCGCCATCCGCGACGCGATCCGCCAGCGCCTCGAGCAGCGCGAGGCGACGATCGCGACGGTGGCGACGGGCGTGTCGTCGGCGCGCACGCGCGGCGCGCACGCGGTCAAGCGCAAGAAGACCGCCCTGCCGGCCACGACGACCATCCTCGGGCACCTCGACACGAGCCTGCGCATCGAGAAGAAGCAGGCCGCACGCAAGATCGAGCTGTGGCAGGGACGGCTCAACCAGCTCCAGCAGAAGGCCGCGGCACGCGGGATCTCGACGGTGATGGTGTTCGAGGGATGGGACGCGGCCGGCAAGGGTGGCGCCATCCGCCGCATCACCGGGGCACTCGACGCGCGGCAGTACCAGGTCATCCCGATCGCCGCGCCCACAGACGAGGAACGCGCGCACCACTACCTGTGGCGCTTCTGGCGCCACCTTTCGCGGGCCGGCCGCGTGACGATTTTCGATCGCAGCTGGTACGGACGCGTGCTCGTCGAGCGTGTCGAGGGCTTCGCGACCGAGCAGGAATGGATGCGTGCCTACGGCGAGATCAACCAGTTCGAAGATCAGCTCGTCGCCGGCCGCACCATCGTCCTGAAGTTCTGGCTGCACATCACGCCCGAAGAACAACTGCGACGGTTCGAAGACCGGCAGGCGCGCGCGTGGAAGCGCTGGAAGATCACCGACGAAGACTGGCGCAACCGCGAGAAGTGGCCGGCCTACGACGTCGCCGTCAACGACATGATCGAGCGCACGAGCACGCGCGCCGCGCCCTGGACGCTGGTCGAAGCCAACGACAAGGCGTTTGCCCGCGTGAAGGTGCTGCGCACGGCCTGCGAACGCCTGGCCGAGGCGCTGGCAGGCGCGTAGGGCGCGTGCCGCCGTATCGCGCCGCTCTGCCCCGTGGCGTGCTGCAGGGCGCGACGATCGCGCCCCGGATCAGAACGAGCCGAACGCCTCGGTGGCAGTGCGGGGCACGGTGTCGGCCTCGGCACGGCGCCAGGCGACGGCCACGGGCGGTGGCGTCGCGCCGGCGGCTGACGCCGGCTGGCGTGACACAGTGAGCCGGCGCGCGCGCGTGGCGTGACGGCGGCCGCTCCCGGGGCCCTCGACCATGTCAGCGAGACGGCGGACGGCGCCCATCGTGGACTCGGCCTGCGCGCTCAGTTCCTCGCTGGCGGCGGCGCTTTCTTCGGCGGTGGCGGCCGTGGCGTGGGTCACCTGTTCCATCTGCGTGATGGCCTGCGTCACCTGGTCGATGCCCTCGGCCTGGTGACGGCTCGCGACGTTCACCTCATCGACGAGGCTGCGCACCGAGGCGACGTCGGCCGTGATGGCCGTGATGGCCTCGGCCACGCGATCGAGCCTGGCGGCGCCATCGGCGGCCTGGCTGCTCGACGTTTCGATGAGCGCTGCCGTGTCGCGCGCGGCCTGGGCCGAGCGTTGCGCCAGCGTGCGCACCTCATCGGCGACGACCGCGAACCCGAGGCCGGCGTCGCCTGCACGCGCGGCCTCGACGGCGGCGTTGAGGGCGAGGATGTTGGTCTGGAAGGCGATCTCGTCGATGGTGCGGATGATGCGCGAGACGCTGGCGCTCGAGTCCTGGATGTTCGTCATCGACGCGACCATGTCGCCGAGGGCCGCGTTCGACCTGGCAACGTGGCGATCGATCTGCGCCATCTGCGAGGCCGCCGCCTGCGTGTGCGCGGCGTTCTGCCGCGTCATGGCGGCCATCCGTTCCATCGAGGCCGCGGTCATGTCGAGCGAGGCCGCCTGCTGGGTCGCGCCCTCCGACAACGACTGCGCCGACGTGGCCACCTGTTCGGCCGCAGACACCGTCTGGCTGGCGCCGTCGGTGAGCGACGCGACGGCGGTGGTGATCGGGGCGGTGATCGACCGCGTCATGCGCCAGGCCAGCAGCACCGACAGGCAGGCCAGCGCAGTGCCGCCCAGCATCAGGCCGCGGGTCGTACCGGCGCTGGTCGTGGCCAGCGTCGCGAGGCCGGTGTCGAAGGCGCGCATCTGGTCATCGACGAAGGGGGCGAGCATGCCCTGCAGCTGTTCCGACGCGGTGTCGAACTCGCCCATGCTGCGGTTGCCCGCGGCGGTGCCTTCGGCGACATACGCCTGGGCCATCGCGCGTCCCTGGGCGTAGTAGGTGTCGGCCGCGGCCTTCAGGTCGGCAAGGCGGCGGCGGCCTTCGGCGTCGCCCTCGCGGGCAAACATCTCGTCGAAGCGGGCGAGGCCGGCGTCGAGCGAGCGCTTGGCGTCGGCGGCGCGGTCGAAGCCGTCGGCGAGCCCATCCTGGCCGCGGGTCGCCGAGATGTCGGTGAGCCACTGCTGCACCTGGACGACATCGATCTGCATGCGCTGGGCGAGCACGGCGTGCACGGCGCTCTGGTCCTTGGCCCTGGCGATTGCGCGGGTGGTGATGCGGCTCATCACCGACGAGGCGGTGATGCTGATGACGAGTCCGGCGATGGGCACGCCCGACAGCAGGGCAAGCTTCGCGTGCAGTTTCAGGGGCATTGGGGGGCTCCAAAACGCTCATCGGCCCGGCGACGTCCGCGGGCCGCTCACGACACACTCATGAGAATCGGCCGCCCACAGCCCCGCTTGAGACCCGCCCGTTGTCACTTTCCCCGTTTCGCCCCAGAATCCCCGCCAATTGGGGCCAGACCCGAAATCCCCGCAAATAGTGTCCAAGCTCACGCCAGTTCGCCGATCGCCGGGTGAGGAACCGGAATTGGGGTCAGACCCTCATCATCCGGCGGTGCCCTGGCGACGACGGGCGTTGACGGAGGGGCGGGAGGGCAGCTGAGGCGCTGGGGCGGGCCGAGGGCAAGGGCCGGCGGGTCAGCAGGTTGCGGACTGGCACGACAGTTGGCGCCGGCCCGACGTCGGTCGGGGCCGGCACCAACCGGCAGGAGAGCTACCTGGCGCCGCCGGCGCCGAAGGGATAGAGCGGCGTGGCGAGGTCGTGCGGCTTGCCGGGCGACTGGGCGAGGACGTCGGCCATCGAGGCCGGCAGCGCGAACGGCAGCCTGCCGTCGGCCTTCGCCTTCCCCGCCAGCACGTCGAGCAGGGCCTCGTCACTCGCGCCGAAGTTCCCGATGATGGCCGCGGCCTTGTCGCGCACGTTCCCGAGGATCGCGGGCCGATCGAGGTAGATCGAGACGACCGTCGGCACCTTGGCGGCGGCCGCCTTGATCTGCTCGTAGTCGGCGTTGCCATCCTTGAAGTCGAGGGCGCCCTCGTGCTGCCGCCCGCCGAAGAAGTGATTGGGATGCAGCGTTTCGAACGGCGTCGACGTCCGCACGATCGCCACCTCGGCCTCCGCGACCGTCGCCACGGGCACGCACCCCTTCGCCCGCACCGCGTCCGCACTCATGCCGTGCACGAACACCCTGGCCCCGGCCTTGAGCGGCAGCACGCCGCGGTTGTTCTCGAGCAGCACCAGCGCACGGCGTTGCGCGGCGTCGGCCTCGGCGCGTGTCGCCGGCGACTCGACGAGCGTCGTCGCGGCAGCGGGATCGACGAAGGGATTTTCGAACAGGCCCAGGTGGAACTTCTGCGACAGGATGCGCGTCACCGACGCGTTGACGCGCGCCTCGGTGAGCTTCCCGCTGCGAACCGCCTCGACGATCTTCGGCGACTCGTCGGTGCCGCCGAACTGGTCGAGCCCGGCCTGCACGCCCCTGGCAAACCGGTCGACGACGGGCAGGTCCTCGACGCCCCATGGCGTCGCGATGTCGGCGGGCGTGTGCTTCGTCAGCCCGCTCCGGCAGTTCTCGCCGCAGTCCTTCGTGATCGCCCAGTCAGAGAGGATCACGCCGTCGAACTTGTGCGTGCCGCGCAGCAGGTCGGTGAGCAGGTACCGGCTGTAGCCGCCGGCCACCTGTTCGACCGGCACGCCGCCGACCGTGACGTCCTGCAGGATCGTGTACGACGGCATCACGCCGGCGACCTTCACGTCAAACGCGCCCTCGAAGGGGCGGATGTGCTGCGGGAGGGCGCCATCCATGCGGTTGTAGCGGCCGTAGTAGTTGTGGCCATCCCATCCGTCGGGCGCGGCCGGATACCCCACCCAGTGCTTGACGATGCAGATGACGCCATCGCGGGCGAGGCCAGTGTCGCTGTTCTGGAATCCCGCCACGTAGGCCTTCACCATCTGGTAGGCCAGCGCGGGATCCTCGCCGAAGGTGCCGTTGATGCGCGGCCACCGTGGATCGGTCGCGATGTCGGCCTGCGGAGACAGGGCTTCGTGAATGCCGACGGCGCGGTACTCGCGCCGTGCGATGTCGGCGAAACGGCGCATCAACGCCGGGTCGCGCAGCGCCGCGAATCCCAGGGCCTCGGGCCAGCGCGCGAACCCGCCCGTGACGCTCGCGCCGACGGTGTACTGGAAGTGATGGCGCGGGTCGGAACTGACGGTCAGGGGAATCCCGAGGCGCGAGCGCTCGGCCACTTCCTGCAGCGCGTTGTTCTGCTGGGCAAGGGTCGCGGCGTCGCCCGACAGGCGGGTGATCAGGCTGTTGACGTGCAGCGTCAGGACGATGCGCTCGATGGCGGGCATGTCGTACTGGGCGCCCTGGCCGACGACCGACGCCGTGCTCGGCGCGGAGCCGTGCATCATGACGCCGGCTTTCTCTTCGAGGGTCATGCGGCCGACGAGGTCGCTGACACGGCGCGGCGTGGCGAGGCGCCAGTCTTCGTAGGGGTCGAGTTGCCCACTCCGGTTGAGGTCGCGGAATTTCAGGCCATCGACCGTGATCGTCGGTATCGTCCGCGAGCCGAGCACCGGCTGCGCCGGCCCCTGCGCGCGGCCCGCCGTCATGGCGGTGACCATCACCATCCCTGCCACTAGCACTCGTCGCATGCGTCGCTCCCTGTCGTCCATGGTCGTGCCCGTCGTGCGCGGGCGTGCGGACGCTGTCACGCTACCCGGGGCGGGCGCGGGGAACAACAGGTAAAGGGCGGCAAAGGACGGCAGCGGCGGTGCCAGGTCTTGAAAAATGCTGCAATGAAAGACGTGACCCCGCCGCGTGAACCGCGACCGGGGCGATCTCACGTGCAACGTGCGAATCGAGATCGCCCCGGCGCCGGGCATCGAGGGCCGATGCCCGGCCGATGGCTGGCCTAGAACAGGAACTTCGCGGCGAACTGGAACTGCCGCGGCGGGTTGTTGGCCGTCGTCGTGATGGTCCCGAAGGCCGCGTTGCCGAGCGAGCCGTTCGGCACGCCGAAGCTCGCCGTGTTGGTCAGGTTGTACACCTCGGCCCGGAACTGCAGCTTGTTGGTGCCGATGAAGAAGTCCTTGAACACCGACATGTCGATGCGGCGCGTCGGCGGGCCGTGCAGGTTGTTGCGGCCCGAGTTGCCGAGCGTGTTGAGCGTCTGCCCGACGAAGCACGACGTGTCGAACCACTTCGCCACGCTCGGGTTGTCGAGTTCGCCCGAGCAAGTCTGGTTGGGGCGGTCGCCGTTGGCGCCGACGCCCGTGTTGCTGCGGGGCGTGGCGTTGACGACCGTGAACGGCAGGCCGCTCTGCCAGAACGCGACGGCGTTGACCTGCCAACCACCGATGATCTGCCTGGCCGCACCGCTCGCGTTCCTGCCGAACGGCAGCTCGTAGTTCATCGAGAGCGCGTAGCGATGACGGATGTCGATGTCGCTGGCGCTCCACTCGGTCGTCTCCCACTGGCTCGGGACGACCGCGTAGGCCTGCGCCGCGCCGCCGCCACCTGGCTGCGTCACGTTCGACATGCCCTTGGCGAGGGTGTAGTTGAGCGACATCGTGAGCCCGTTGCGCGACCGGCGCGCAAACGACGCCTGCAGCGCGTTGTACGTCTGCTTGCCGCCCGACGTGTGGAAGGCAATGCCCTGCAGGTTTGGGGCGACACTGTAGTAGGCACGCCGCTGCTGCACGGCCCCGGCCCCGGGAGGCGCGTTGTTCCAGTTGCCGATCGTGTTCCACAGGTTGCTCGCGCGCGACCCCACGTAACCGATCGTCACCGAGCTGCCCCACAGTTCCTTCTCGAGCATCACGTTGTACTGCTGGATCCGGCTGTGCTTCAGGTTCAGGTCCACCGGGGCGATCGACCCGCTCAACGTGGTCGGCACCGTCGACGGGATGGACGGCAGGCCAGTTCTCAGGAACACGTCGGGCACGCCCCCGGACGCCGCCGCATTCGTGGCGCTGTACGTGTACGTAAACGGCGCGTTGCGCAGGAAGGCGCCGCTGCCCACCGACGTCGGCCAGTAGCTGAGGCCGTACCCGCCGCGGAACACCGTGCCGGGCCGCAGCGTGTACGCGAATCCGGCACGTGGCGAGATGTTCGACCAGTCGGTCTTGATGCCCGCGGTCTTGCCCACGCCGTTCTGCCCCGGCACGAGGAACTGCATCGTCTTCAGGTCGATGTTCGCGATCTCGCCGTCAGGTTCGGTCAGCGGCGTGAACACGTCGTAGCGCAGGCCGAGGTTCAGCGTCAGCTTGTCGTTGACGCGCCAGTCGTCCTGCACGAACACGCTCGGCTCCCACGACTGCAGCGTCGGCTCGGCGATCAGCACCGCGCGTGTCACCGAGGCGGGGTACCCGAGCAGGAACGACGCCACGGCATCACCGCCCGCGCCCGCGCCGTTGTTCGTCGGCGCCGCCGTGAACCCGAACGTCCCGGCGGGGTTGTTGCTCTGGTAGACCAGGAAGCTCCGGCGGATGACCGCCGCACCCGCCTTCAGGTTGTGGTTGCCACGGGTGTTCGTCACCGTCGCGTTCACCTGCCAGTTGTTGTTCTTGATCAGGATCGGGATGAAGGTCGCGTCGCCCAGCGTCGTGTAGCCGGCGACCGTGAAGTTCGGCAGCCCCGACGTGATGTCGCTGACGTTGACGCCCGGCAGGCCAAAGCTCTGCGACACGTTCTGGCCGTACGTCTCGGGCACCGACTCGTTGTCGATGTGCGTCCAACCGCCCTTCACTTCCATGATGAGCGTCGGGCTGAACACCTCGAGGTAGTTCGCCGCGACGTTGAAGGCCTTCGACGTCGCCGCACCGGCGAAGCCGCCCGCCGAGCCGCCCGCTGCGATCCCGTTGACCTCTTCGAACACGCCCGGGGCCACGGTCTCGACGCGGTTGTCGGAGTAGCGCACGAACGCGATCCGATCGTTCGTGAAGCGGTGGTCGACGCGGATGTCGAACGTGTCGGCCGTCTGCGTGCGGTCACGCGTCGCCGTGTAGTTGTTCACCAGCGCGCCCGACGTCGGCAGCGGGTACAGGTTCAGGAACTTCTGCGCGACCGCGTCGATCCGGCTGGCCGGAATGACATTGCCCGGGAAGGGCGTCCGCACTGCTGTCGTCGGATCGTAGATCACCGCCGACAACTGCGAGAAATCGCCGGTACGCATGCGTGCGGTCGGCACCGTCGACACCGCCGTGATGCCACGCACCTGGTGGAAGCGCTCGTAGTCGCCGAAGAAGAACGTGCGATTGCGCACGATCGGGCCGCCGAGGCTGCCGCCGAACTGCTGCTGGTCGTTCTTCGGGACCGGCTGGCTCTTGTTCGCGAAGTAGTTGTACGCGTCGAGCGCCGCGTTGCGATAGAACAGGTACGCCGACCCGCTGAAATCGTTCGCGCCCGACTTGGTCAGGATGTTCACCACCGCGCCGGCCGTACGGCCCGTTTCCGCGGTGTACATGTTCGTCTGCACCTTCACTTCGGCGATTGCATCGACCGACGGCCGCACACCGAGCGAGCCGATCGAGCGCTCGTTGTTGTCCATGCCGTCGACCATGTTGTTGTTGACGATGTCGTTCTGGCCGTTCACCGACACCGACGATGACGCGCGACGATCGTCGGGACGGTTGCCCGTCGAGAGCGAGCTCGGCAGCCCTTCGTTCGCCCCAGGCACCATGCGCACCAGGCCGAACACGTTGCGGCCGTTGAGCGGCAGGTCCTGCACGGCGGTTTCGGGCAGCAGCGCGCCGACCGTGGCCGAATCCGACTGCACCGTCGCCGCCTGGGCCGTCACTTCGACGGTCTCGGTCACCGAGCCAACGCCCAGCGTCGCGTCGACGCGCTGGCGGTCACCGGCCGACAGCGTCAGGCTGCGTGCCTGCGGGCTGAACCCCTCGAGCTCGACGCGCACCGTGCAGGCGCCGATCGGCAGCAGGTTGAACACGTAGTCGCCGGTGTCGTTCGTCACCGACGTGCGCACCGCGCCCGTCCCGGTGTGCGTCACCGTCACCGTCGCGCCCGGAAGCGCGCCGCCGCTGCTGTCGACGACCCGGCCGACCACGTCGGCCGTCGTCACCTGTGCCACCGCGGCCGGAGCCACGCCGAGCAGCAGGATCGCCAGGATGGCCGTGCATCGAAGAACAGTCTTCATGCTCTCACTCTCCCTTTTCCACCGGCAGGCGCGCGCATGCGCCCGCACACACGAGACACCGACGTGCAATGAACTACGACTGCGAACGGTAGAGCGCCACGAGCGCGGCGCCGAT
>JAEUQQ010000437.1 GCA_016789685.1 Acidobacteriota bacterium
CTCGGCGCCGCGACGATCGTGAGCGCCAGCCCACAGCGCACGGCACGCCTGGCGGGGCGGCACGGACGGCCGTCTGGTGGCCGCGTGTCGGATTCGATGATTCGCATGGCGACAGCCTATCTGCCCGGCGCCAACCGCGCCACTGCGATCCGCTCGAAACCGTGCGAGACTCTCGACATGCTCCACTGCAGACGTATCGTCCTTGCGGCCGTCGTGGCCGCCGGCATCGCCGACACCTCGCTGCTGGCGGCCGATCGCGACGTGGCCTGGGTCGTGGTCGGTGGCGACGACTCGACCGAGCGGGAACTCAATGCGCACGCCGCACGGGGGTTGCGCCTGGCGGCCGTCACCGACGGCCTCCCCTGCTCGGTGGCGATCATGCAGCGGCCCGAGGCGCCGTCGGCCCAGGAGGTCCGCTACCGCGTGGTCGCGGACCGCGACCACGCTGCGGCCCTGCCAGAGCTCACCACGCTGGGCTTCGAGCCACGCGGCATGCTGCGTCGCCAGGGGGGTCGCGCGCTGGTGGTCTGGGAACGCGCCCCACGGCCTGCCTCTGCGCGCATGGTGGCCTGGCGCCTCATCGAATTCGGCAACCCCGATGCGCTCGAGGCCGACCTCACGGCGGCAGCCGCCGACGGCTTCCGCGCGGTGGTGCTCGCGCGCGTGGCGTTCCGCAGCTGGCCGGGACTGTCGGAGAAGGGCCTGCTGCTGGTGGGCAAGCGCGCCGACGAGGGCGCGCGGAGCGTGCGCGTGCTGCGAGGCACGAATAAGAACGTCGAGGACCTCGACAGGGAACTGGCCGCGCTCACCGCCGATGGATGGGAGTACGACCTGCTGTTCACGAGTTCACGTGACGGCAGCCAGCAGATGCGCCGCGAACGCGCGTACCTGGTGCTGTCGCGCGGCAGCACGCCGCGGGCGGCGCGCCCGTTGCGCCTCGTGCGATCGTCGTCGTGGGGAAGCGTCGGCGACGGCGAACCGGTGGCCGCGGCGAACTACTGGCATGAGTTCATGTTCGTCTCGCGGCCCGATGATCGCCGGCGCGGCTGGGGCTCACCCATCCGCCTGTCTGACCTCGAAGCATCGGGCGTCGGCCTGGGGCTGCGCCTCGGCCTCGACGGCGGTCGCGATCAGCGCTCGACCATCGCCAGCGCAGTCGCCCGCCAGGCCGAAGGCCTCGGCGGCTACGAACTCGTGATCGTGGTCGACGAGCGCTTCGGGCGCTAGGGGGCGCGCCGGTCAGCCGGCATGTCCGCGCACCGGCACGAAACGGGGAGTCCGCCGTTTGCGCGCCCTGCTATGCTAGGCGCGTTCTGGGCTCCCCCACCGTGAACGGTCCCGTGCCTGCCTCGTCACCTGGCCCCACCGCCACCGATCGCCTCTCGGGCTGGAAGGACATCGCCACCTTCCTTGGCAAAGGCGTGCGCACCGTGCAGCGGTGGGAGAAGGAGTTCGGCCTGCCGGTGCATCGCCTCGGCAAGGACGGCGGCGAGATCGTGCTCGCGTCGAAGCACGAGATCGAGCAGTGGCTCGAGACGTGGACGCACCGCACGTCATCCGGGCACCCTGACGACGCGCACGACGCGGGCACGCCGTTCGCCGAACCGGCGCCCCCGGTGTCACCCGCACCTGTCGCCACACCACCGCGCGCGCGATCGCGTGAGCGTCGCACGCCACGCTGGGGGATCGCGTTGGCAGGCGTGCTGCTCACGACCGTCGTCGGCGCCGTCGCCTGGCGTGCCGCCAGCGGTCGCGTGCCGCTCATGTCGCCGGATGTCGATCCCTCCCGACAACCCGAGCGCTGGGCGATCGAGGGCGACGCGCTGCTGATCTACAACGCGGCGGGCGCCGAACTCTGGCGCGTCGCGCTCGACGAGCCCGTCACGAACAACTCGATCGCCCCAGAAGATGCCGGCTGGAGCGCAACGGTGGCGATCGCCGATCTCGACGGCGACGGCCCGCGCGAGGTGCTGGTCGGCCCGCTCGGCAGCGCACGCGAAACACGCGTGCGCCTGCGATGCTTCGACGCCGACGGCACCCTGCGCTGGACGCGGCGGCTCGACGATCGCATCACGGTCGGCGCGACCACCTACACGCCGCCGTGGCTGAACCACCGGTTCAGGATGCTGAACAACCCCGACGGCACGAAGTCGGTGTGGACCACGTTCATCCACGCGATGGAGTTCCCGACCTTCCTTGAACAGATCGGTCCGCGCGGCGACGTGATCTCGCGCTACTGGAGCAACGGCTACGTGACCGCCATCCGGGAATCGACGTGGAACGGCCGGCGCGTGCTGCTCGTGGGAGGGGTCAGCAACGAGCACCGTGGTGCCTCGTTTGCCGTGCTCGACCGCGCGCACCCGGGCGGCCACGCGCCCGCGGCAAACCCGAAGTACCGCTGCGACGACTGTCCGGCCGGCGAGCCGCTCGGCTTCGTGGTCATCCCGCCCACGCCGCTCGGGCGCATCCGCGGCGACGGCACCGGCATCACCGACCTCTGGGTCAACGACGGACGCGGGTTCGTCGTCCAGATGTTCGAGGGCGCCCCTGCTGGGACGACGCTGCTGCCAGGCGCGCTCTACTACACCCTGGACGAGGACTTCACGCCGGTGCGGCTCGAGGTGGCGCTGAGCTACGAGCAGATGTGGGACGCGCTGCACCGGGCGGGCCGGATCGACCGGGCCTACAGCCCCGCAGAAGAGCGTCACATGGGCACGACGCTGCGGTGGCAGGATGGCACCTTCGTCGCCGACACGATTCCCGCGGCGTCACCACGCTGACCGTCGCCCCGCACCGACGCGCGGCAGGTGACCTCGCGAACGACTCGCCGCGGCTGCGCCGGGCCGCTGCATCACGCGACCGCGACTCCGATACGGGCCGCCACGTCGCAGATGTAGCGTCGGCCCTCCTGGTATTCGTCGTTCGTCGCGAGGTGCTCCATCACGAGCGGGACGCCCCACCGCGCGGCCTCGGCGATGTACGCGGCATAGTCGACGCCGCCGCGCCCGGGAATCGTCTCGCGGAAGTGCACGTTCTTGCCCGGTACCCACTCGAGGTCCTTGGCGTGGCACGACTTGATCCACGGCCCGAGCTTCTCGAAGTTCTCGCGGATGAACCCGCCGCTGTCGTAGTAGCGGTACGGCGAGTTGATCGTGTTGAACGGATCCATGTGCACGCCGAACGCCGGGCGATCGACAGCCCGAATCAACGCGAGGTAGCTCTCCGGGCCGTCGGGCAGGTTCCAGCCCTTCATCTCGAGCGTGAACGCCGTCCGCCTCGGCCTGACCGCGTCGATGATCGCGCGGCAGTTCTGGACGGTGCCGTCGAAGAAGTCCTGGCCCAGGTTGCGCGGATGCGGCCCCGACAGCGTCGCGCCGTCGAACGAGCCGGCGATGTCGACACAGCACGCGGCGCCCACCTCATCGGCCACGGCCATCTGGTGCGTGACGAACGCGAGGTTGTCGCGCCGCACGTCCTCGTCGGGCGTCATGATGTTGCGCCACGCCCACACCTCGGCGATACAGACGCCGTGCGCCGCAAATGCCGCCTCGATCGCACGTAATCGCGGCGCGTCGTCGATCGAGACGTCGGGACAGACGCCCGCGCGGAAACCGAGTCGTCGATGCTCGGCCGCGAACGCCCCGGGATCGTCGGTCGGGAAGAACACCTCTGAACCGAGCACCAACGTCGTCGACATGCGTCACTCCCGCGGGAACATGGGTGGCGGCATCACCGCGCCCCCTGGCGCGCGCGCACTGCACCCTGCGGTCAGTCGTTCCCCAGCTGCAGGAAGTCCGCGATGTCCCAGTGGCCGGTGCGCGGCATCGGTACGTCGCCGCGCGTGACCACCTCGAGCAGGTACGGCTCGTTGGCGGCAATCGCGGCACTGATGGCCGCGGGCAACGCCTCGGGATCCTCGACCCGCGCGCCCTTCATCCCGAACGCCTGCGCGAGCAGGACGAAGTCGGGGTTGTACGGCTTGCCATCGGGCGTCGTGAACTCCGTGCCGTAGGTGTTGTTGAAGTAGGTCGCGCCGACGGTGCGGATCGTCGAGAAGCAGTAGTTGTTGAACAGCACCCAGACCACGGGCACGCCGAGTTCGACGGCCGTCGTCAGCGCCCCGCACACCGAGAGGAAGCCTCCGTCGCCCACGAGCGACATCACCGTCCGGTCGGGCGCGGCGAGTTTCGCCCCGATGGCGGCCGCGGGCGAGAAGCCCATCGTCGCCAGGCCACCGCTCGTGAGGAACGTGCGCGGCGTGACCGACCGCAGCTGCTGGCCCGCCCCGTTCTTGTTCCAGCCCACGTCGGTGACGAAGATCGTGTCGGCCGGCGCGACACGCGACAGGTCGCGCAGCAGCCTGGCCGGATGGATCGGGCGATCGGCGTTGTCCTGATCCCTGGCCAGTTCGACCTGCCACGCCGCCTTGCCCGCCGCGATCGACGCACGGCGCTCCGGGCTTGCCGACACCAGTGGCGCAGACCGCAACTCGGCCACCAGCGCGCGCAGCGTGGCCTGCGCGTCGCCGACGATGCCCGTGTCGACCGGGTAGATCTTGCCGATCTCCTGCGGGTCGAGATCGATCTGGATCAGGCGGGTCGGGGGAATCGTGAAGGTCACGCCGGGCGTCCACGAACTGCAGTCGGCCTCGGCGAACCCGGTGCCGACAGCGAGCAGGACGTCGGCATCGCGCGTGGTCTCGTTGGCGACACGCGCACCCCAGATGCCGCACATGCCGAGCGAGAGCGGGTGATCCTCGGGAAACACGCCCTTGCCCATCAGCGTCGTCGCCACCGGGATGCCGAGCAGGTCCGCGAGGGCGAGGAGTTCGGCCGTCGCCTCTGACAGCCCCACGCCGTTGCCCGCAAAGATCACGGGCCGCGCAGCCTGCCGCAGCATTGCCGCGGCCGCGGCAATGCCGGCCGCATCGCCCACGACGCGACCGTAGCCCGGACGCCGCGCGACGGTGACCGGATCGTGTGCGAGCGACTGCGAGAAGACGTTCATCGGGACATCGAGCAGCACGGCCCCGGGCCGGCCGGTCTGCGAGACGTTGAGCGCGCGCGGCATCACGTCGGGCAGGTACTTGGCATCGTCGATCCGCCAGACGCGCTTGCAGACGGGGCGGAAGATGTCGCCCTGCGACGCATCCTGGTGCATGCGCATGCCCTGGTGCGGCTCGCGTGCGTGGTGATACGACGGCGTATTGCCCGCAATCACCACCATCGGCGTGTTGTCGGCCGCCGCAGTCGCCACGCCGGTGAGCGCGTTCGTGAGCCCAGGCGACAGGTGGACGTTGAGCACGGCGAGCCGGTGGCTCACGCGGTAGTAGGCGTCGGCCGCGTGGGCCGCCTGCTGCTCGTGCCTGAACGAGACGTACGCGATGCCGAGCCGGTGGCAGGCGTCGATGAGAGCGTAGTTGGTGTGGCCGCACTGGCCAAAGACCTTGGTCACGCCCTCCTGCTGCAGGCAGTGGGCCATGAACATCGCGCCGGTCATGTCAGGGACTCCTCGATGGACTACGACAGACTGATCGTGACCAAGCGTTCCTCGGTCATTTCCTGCATCGCGTACCGCGGGCCTTCGCGCCCCATCCCGCTCTGCTTCACGCCGGCAAACGGAATGAGATCGACGCGGCTGCTCGACGACTCGTTGAGGTGCACCACGCCGAAATGCAGGCGCCGCGCCGCCCGATGGGCTCGCGTGAGGTCGTTGGTGAACACCCCGGCGGCGAGGCCGAACGGCGTGGCGTTGGCCGCATCGATCGCATCGTCGAACGAGGTGAATGGGATGATCGACAGCACGGGGGCGAAGATCTCTTCGCAGACCACGCGCATGTCGCCCGCCACGCGCGTCAGCACGGTCGGGTAGAACAGCGCCCCCTCGCGGCGTCCGCCCTCGAGGAGCGTGGCGCCGCCGGCCACGGCCTGCGCCACCCA
>JAEUQQ010000534.1 GCA_016789685.1 Acidobacteriota bacterium
CCCGCGCACCGGTTCGCCTACCCGGCCTACCTGCACCTCATCGACCTCGACGAGCTGCCGGCCCTCGATCGCACGCTGCGGCTGTTTGGCCGCGCCAGGCGCCGCCCGGTGGCGTTCTTCGACCGCGATCACTTCGACGGCAGCGGCGATGCCCGGGCCAGTCTCAGGCGTGTCGTCGAACAGTCGGGCGTGCCGTGGCCTGGCGGGCGCGTCGAAGTGTTGACGCAGTGCCGGGTGTTCGGCTTCGTCTTCAATCCGGTCAGCTTCTGGTTCTGTCACGCTCCCGATGGGCGCCTGGCGGTCGTCGTCGCCGAGGTCAACAACACCTTTGGCGATCGGCATCCGTACGTCCTGCCCGTACGCAGCGCCGAGGTGCAGCACACGGCGGCGGGGACGCCGCGCTACCGCTGGACGTCGAAGAAGCTGATGCACGTCTCGCCGTTCTTTTCCCTCGACGGTTCCTACGTCTGGGAATGCGAGCCGCTCGGCGAACGCGCGCGGGTGCGCGTCGATCTCACGCTCGGGGGGCGTCCGCAGTTCACCGCGTCGTTTGTCGGCGCGCGGCGGCCGCTCGGTGACGGCGCCATCGCCCGGTTGCTGCTCACCTACCCCCTGATGACCGCCAAGGTCGTCGCGGCCATTCACTGGGAAGCCCTGAAGCTGTGGATCAAGGGCGCCCCTTTCCGCTCGCAGCCGCCGTACGATCCCGACGCAGCGCGCCACGGAGTGTCGTAGTGTCCACGCCCCCTTCGCCGAGTGTCGATCCGCTTCCGACCATCAGTTCGCCGCTCACGGGCGCCGCGCAGGTCGCCTCGCTCCGCTGGCACGAGCGGCTCGCGCTCGCCGTCATCCGCGCGAGTCTCGCGCGCTGGCAGCATGGCCGGCTGTCGGTCTGTCTGCCCGATGGCACCGTGGAGTCGGTCGGGGACGTCGACGCCGTTCCGCATGTGACACTCCGGGTCCGCGACGCACGGTTCCTCGTCGATTTCGTGCTCGGGGGCGACCTCGGCGCGGGCGAGAGCTACATGCGTGGCGACTGGAGCTGCGACGACCTGCCGGGCTTCATCGCACTGGCGGTGCGCAACGCCGACGCCGTGGGACGCGACACGTGGTTGACGCGGCTGGTCACGCTGCCGGCCACGATTGGTCACTGGACGCGTGGCAACACGCGCCGGGGCAGCCGCCAGAACATCGAGGCCCACTACGACCTGTCGAATGCGCTGTTCGGCCTGTTTCTCGACGAGACGATGACGTATTCGTCGGCGGTCTTCGCCAGCGCCGACGAGGCGCTCGTCGATGCGCAGCGGCGCAAGTTCGACCGGCTCTGCGACCAGCTCGCGCTACGCCGCGACGACCACGTGCTCGAGATCGGCTGCGGGTGGGGCGGGTTCGCCATCCATGCCGCGCGCACGCGTGGGTGCCGCGTGACGGGCATCACGATTTCGCGGGAGCAGTTCGACCTGGCGACCCGGCGCGTGGCCGAGGCCGGGCTCGACGACCGCGTCACGATCCTCATGCGCGACTATCGCGACGTGGAGGGCGTCTACTCGGCCATCGTCTCGATCGAGATGATCGAGGCCGTGGGCCGCGAGCACTGGCCGGCCTTCTTCGGGGCGTGCGACCGGGTGCTGGCGCCCGGCGGCCGCGTGGCGCTGCAGGCGATTACCGTGCCCGATCACCGCTTCGCGCAGTACGCGCGGTCGGCCGACTGGATCCAGAAGTACATCTTCCCGGGCAGCCTGCTGGGGTCGATCGGGGGGTTCATCGAGGCGATGCGTCCGCACTCGCGGCTGACGATCCGCCATGTCGATGACATCGCGGCACACTACGCCGAGACGCTGCGCCGCTGGCGCCACGCATTCGTCGACCGGCTGGGCGAGGTGCGGGCGATGGGCTTCGACGAGCAGTTCGTGAGGATGTGGGAGTTCTACCTTGCGTCGTGCGAGGCGTACTTCCGGACGCGGCACATCGCCGTCGTGCAGATGACCCTGGCACGCTCAGGCGACGGTGCGGGCCTGTGACGCCCGGGGGCGCATCATGATGCGCCCCTACGGGTGATTGACGAGCCCGATCACCCATCCGATCGGCCCCTGGCCGTGCGCCATCGGGTCGCCGATCCAGTCGGGCGGGGTGAGCCAGACGAACGCCAGGATCAGGATCACCATGATGTCGTATTGCCAGGTCGCGCGCTCGAACGTCCAGTAGAGGGCGTGCCAGACCGCGCGGAACGGCATCGGCAGGTCGCGTTCGGGGCGGATCATGACTGCATCTCCGGATCGTTGAGGGCCCGCCACGTGTAGTAGATGCGCGCGAAGACGGTGGCGACCGACAGCACGAGGATGACCCAGAGCACGGCGGCCATGCGGTTGGTGAAGGCGCCGATCATGAACAGCACGATACGCTCGGGCCGCTCCATGAAGCCGACCTTGCACTTGGCGACGACCGATTCGGCACGCGCCCGGGTGTAGCTCGTCAGGATCGTGAACATCGTCGCGAGCGCCGTCACCATGACGTAGTCGGTGCGGCCCAGCGTGGAGTAGAGGTAGGTGAGGCCGACGAACAGCGAGATATCGCTGAAGCGGTCCATCACCGAATCCCAGAACCCGCCGAAGTCCGACGAGAGTTCGAGTTCGCCGGCGACTTTGCCGTCGATGAAGTCGAAGATGTTGGCCAGGGTCATGATGACGCCAGCCGTGACGAAATGGCCCAGGGCCAGTGCCCAGGCTGCGGCCACGTTGATGAGCACGCCGGTGAAGGTGAGCACATTCGGGTGGATCCGCAGCCGGACGCAGAGCGCGATGATCGCGCGCAGCGGCAACCAGAACGTGGCGCCGACGAGTCCGGTGAAAGTCATGGCGTGTTTCGGGCGCGACCTCGGGCCGTGAACGGCCGGCAATGCGGTGCCGACGGCAGGCAGGGGAGTCTAGCCCAGCGGCTTGCCGGGGTTCAAGGACGGCCCTCCGAACGGGCGTCCGTATAATCGAGCGGGCACGCGCCGCTCCTGACCGGCCCGCCGTCCGAGATGGCCATCACCGACCTGAAGCCCCAGATCGCCCGCCTGCCCGAGCAGCCCGGGGTCTACCTCTACTTCAACCGGGCCGGCGAGACGATCTACGTCGGCAAGGCCCGACGCCTGCGCGACCGCGTCCGGAGCTACCTCGGCGCGCACGGGTCGCACCCCAAGACCGACGCCCTGCTCGACGAGGTCCATGCGCTCGAGGTCATCGTCACCGACTCGGTGGTCGAGGCGTTGGCGCTCGAGAACAACCTGATCAAGCAGCGATCGCCGCGCTACAACGTCATGTTGCGCGACGACAAGAGCTATCCCTACCTCAAGCTGACGACGGCCGAGGCGTGCCCCCGCCTCCACGTGGCGCGTCGGGTCGAACGCGATGGCCACCTCTACGCCGGCCCGTTCCTGCCCGCATCACTGGCCCGGCGCACCATCAAGCTGACGCACAAGCTCTTCGGCATCCGGTCGTGCCGCGAGGTCATCACGGGCGACCGGCCGCGGCCCTGCCTCGAGTACGACATTCACCGCTGCATCGCGCCCTGCGTGGCGTCAATCTGCTCGGCTGACGCGTACCGGCACGCGGTGGACCGGGCCGCGATGTTCCTCGAGGGCAGGAACGAGGAACTCGTCGGCGAACTGCGGCACGAGATGCTCGAGGCGGCCGGCGAGGAACGCTACGAGCAGGCGGCGCACCTGCGCGACGCGATCGCGACGATTGAGACGCTGCGCGACCGGAAGCAGAAGATGGCGACGCCGCGTCTCGGGGATCGCGATGCCTTCGGCCTGAAACTCGGCACGGCGGGCGTCACCGTGCAGGTGTTCCAGATGCGCGGAGGGCGTGTCATCGATCGCATCGACCTGTCGGGCGATGCCACCAGCGGCGCGGCGAGCGAGGCCGAGATCATCGAGGCCGCCCTCCAGCAGTTCTACGAGGCGCAGCCCGCGCCGCCCGAGATCCACGTCGCCGTGGCGCCCGACGACGTGGAGTCGCTCGAGAGCTGGCTGTCGGCGCTCGCGGGTCGCAAGGTGCGCGTGGTCGTGCCGCAGCGCGGTGACAAGCGGGCGCTCCTGGAACTGGCCACGCGCAACGCGGCGCTGGCCTACGACACCCGCTTCAACGAGGGGGGCATCGCGCACTACGACGCGCTCGACATCCTGCGGGGCACGCTCGGGCTGGCGTCGGTGCCGCAGCGCATCGACTGCTTCGACATCTCGACCATCCAGGGCAGTGACACCGTCGCCTCGATGGTGGTGTGTGAGCAGGGCAAGATGC
>JAEUQQ010000600.1 GCA_016789685.1 Acidobacteriota bacterium
CGCCGTGCGCCCCCGCGCCCCGCCGCCCGCCCCAGCCAGGCGAGAATGCCCGCGCCTCCGGCGTAGGGGCGCATCATGATGCGCCCCCTTCCTTTGCGCCGCGCCGCTCTTCCCAGCGCCCGGGGTTCTCTGTGATGTACCGTCGAACCCGGTCGAGGTCGCGCTCATCCCTGATGACGTGCTCGTAGTAGTTGCGTTGCCACAGCGCCCCGCTCGCGCCGCGTTGGCGAGCGTGGCGGGTGACCGTCGCCTTGAACAGTCGAACCACGACGGGGAGTGACCCGGCCGGCGCGCTGGCGAACCCACCGCTGCTGGCGTTGGTGTCCATGCCTCTCGGTCGGGGGCCGTCTTCGATCACGATCACCCCATGGACGTGATCCGGCATGACGACGTGCTGGTCGAGCGTCACGTGCGCGAAGTGCAGTGGCATCTGGAGCCAGCAGTGCTCCACGAGTGCGCCCAGCCCCGACAGGTGAACGCACCCGCCGTCAATGTGACCGAATCTCTGCCGACGACCCTCGGTGCAGATGGTCACGAAATACGCGGACACCGAGCGGTAGTCGAACGCAGCGAGGCGAATCGAGCGGCGGTGGTGCAGTGGCGGCACGATCCATCGTGCGCCACGACGCGCGCGGATGGGGCCGGCCCGTCACGGTGCGTCGAGAGCACGCGCAGGAATTCCGCAAGGAATCGTGGGACCGCGCCTGTTCTGGGTAACGGTCGGCGACGGCGGACTTGGTGTGACGACGGATGGGAGGAGGGGCGCATCATGATGCGCCCCTACGCCGGAGGCACGAAGGTCCACCGCGACGCCGGAGGCACGAAGGTCCACCGCGAGCGCCGGGGTTCGATACCTTTCGCCCATTGATCGCTCTACCGGAGGCTGCTAGCATCGCGGGGTGAATCGCCCATCCCTGCCGGTGGTCAGCGGTGACAAGGACCGCGCCCTCGACGCGGCGCTGACGCAGCTGGTGCCGCGCGGCCTCGCCGAGCGTGCCGGCATCGACGCGATGCTGCCGCCGGTGAACGAGGCCGTCGCGCCCGACGTGCACGTGACCGCGGTGCGGCGACTGCCGGCGGCGGCCGCCGAGTACGCCGACTGGCCCGAGGGCATCCATCCCGAGGTGGTGGGCGCGCTGCGGCGGCGCGGCATCGAGCAGGTCTACTCGCACCAGGCCGAGGCCATGCGGCACGCTCTCGACGGGCAGCACGTGGTGGTCGTGACCCCGACAGCCTCTGGCAAGACGCTCTGCTACAACGGGCCCGTGCTCTCGGCCATCCTCTCGGATCCGGCGGCGCGCGCGCTCTACCTGTTCCCCACGAAGGCCCTCGCGCAGGATCAGCTTGCCGAACTGCACGCCCTGTCGGAGTCGATCGCCGACCAGGCCGGGACGAAGATCGGCGTGTTCACCTACGACGGCGACACGCCGCAGGACGCGCGCCGTGCCATCCGCCAGCAAGCCCACGTCGTGCTGTCGAACCCCGACATGCTCCACGCGGGCGTGCTGCCGCACCACCCCAAGTGGGCCAAGCTCTTCGAGAACCTGCGCTACATCGTGATCGACGAACTGCACGCCTACCGCGGCGTGTTCGGGAGCCACCTCGCCAACATCCTGCGCCGCCTGCAGCGCATCTGCCGGCACTACGGGTCGACCCCCACGTTCATCTGCTGCTCGGCGACGATCGCCAACCCCAGGGGGCTCGCCGAGCACCTCACCGAGCGGCCGTTTGCCCTCGTCGATCGCAACGGCGCGCCGCGCGGCGAGAAGTTCTTCCTGTTCGTGAACCCGCCCGTCGTCAACGAAACGCTCGGCATCCGCCGGTCGTACCTCGCCGAGACCCGTCGCGTCGCCCTCGAATTCCTGAAGCGTTCGCTGCAGATCATCGTCTTCGCGCAGAGCCGGCTCGCGACCGAGATCCTGACGACGTACCTGAAGGACGCGTGCGAAGGGCCACCGGGCACCGAGGAAGTGATCCGCGGCTACCGCGGCGGCTACCTGCCACTGCGGCGCCGCGAGATCGAACGCGGGCTGCGGCAGGGCAGCGTGCGCGCCGTCGTCTCGACGAGCGCGCTCGAACTCGGCATCGACATCGGTGCGCTCGACGTGTCGGTCATGGCTGGCTACCCGGGCACCGTGGCGGGCACCTGGCAGCGGGCGGGGCGCGCCGGGCGCCGGTCGACGCGTTCGGCCGCCGTGCTCGTGGCCTCGAGCGCGCCGCTCGACCAGTTCATCGTGCGGCACCCGTCGTACTTCTTCGACGCGTCGCCCGAGCACGCGCTGATCAATCCCGACAACCTGCACATCCTGCTCGATCACATCAAGTGCGCCGCGTTCGAGCTGCCGTTCACCCACGACGAACAGTACGGCGCGCAGAACGTGCAGGAAATCCTGCAGGTGCTTGCCGACGAACGCTTCGTGCACTTCTCCGACCGCGAGTGGCACTGGATGCACGAGTCGTATCCGGCCGACGCGATCAGCCTGCGATCGATCTCGTCAGACAACTTCGTGATCGTCGACAACACGCGTGCGCCGCGCGTCGTGGCCGAGACCGACTACAACAGCGCCTTCACCATGCTCCACGAGAAGGCGATCTACATCCTCGAAGGGCAGCTCTACCAGGTCGAGCGGCTCGATGTCGACAACCGCAAGGCCTACGTGCGCGAGGTGGAGTGCGACTACTACACCGACGCGATCACCTACACCAGGGTCAGCATCCTCGACGAGTTCGCGCGGGGAGCCGGGTTCGACGCCTCGCGCCCACCAGACGCCATCGAGGGCCTGCCCGAAGACGGGGCGCTGCCGCGCCACGCCAATGCCGCCCTCGACGTGGTCGAGGTGCTCGATGCCGGCGAGGCGGCGCTTGCGCCACCCGGCGGCGACGACCTCACGGCCAGCCGGTCGCACGGCGAGGTGCACGTGGTCTCGCGCGTCATCGGATTCAAGAAAATCAAGTTCTACACCAACGAAAACGTCGGTGCCGGCGACCTCGACCTGCCCGAGCACCAGATGCACACGACGTCGTACTGGCTGACACTGCCACAGGCCCTGCTGCAGCAGCTGCCCTTCAGCAACGACGACCGGCGCGATGGCGTCAGCGGCCTCGCGCATGCGATGCACTCGATCGCGCAGCTGCTCCTGATGTGCGATCGCAGCGATCTCGGTGTGTCGGTCGAGACGGGCCTGCTCGAACCGGGCGGCGCCGCTGCGCCGGCTGGCCGCGAGCAGGAGCCGCGCATCTTCATCTACGACAACTACCCGGGCGGCATCGGGTTCAGCGCGCCGCTCTACGACATGCACCACGACCTCGTGCGCGGCACGCGGCAGCTGATTGGCAGCTGTGCCTGCGACCATGGCTGCCCGTCGTGCGTCGGCCCGCAGGGCGATGTCGGCCCGCAGGCCAAGATCGTGGCGCTCGCCCTGCTCGATCACCTGCTCGGCGTGCCCGGCCCGACGGCAGCGGCCGACGATGTGCCATTCTGATTCCCGACGAGGATGATCACCGAGCAAGGGCGAGGTCGGCTGGAACGTCGTCTACAGCAGGCGGCGTCCCGGAGTGCGCCGCGCCGCCCGGCGTGCGGGGCAGGCCGATGACGCCGCCCGAGACACGCGTGCCCAGCCGGACCCTCGAGCGCCTGCGGCAGATCGTGAAGGCGGGCGTGTCGAGCGTGCCCGTCGTCCGCGAACTCACCTATGAACCCGTCGGCAGCGACGGACTGCCCATCGTCGAGGCACCGCACCAGGCACCGCCGTTTCCTGGTGCCACCGACATCGAGACGCCCTACGGCATCGCCTCGCTCGTCGAGCGCAGCTACGAACCCGACGCCTACCACGGCGGCGTGCGGATCGGGACGGCAGCGGTGTTCGCGCCAGAGACGCTGCAGACCCTGGCCGGCCGTACCGTCGCCGTGCCGGCGGGCGCCACGCGGTCGCCGCTGTTCTTCGACCTCGAGACCACGGGCCTGCACGGCGGCGCCGGCACCATCGCGTTCCTCGTGGGCATGGGATTCTTCGACGAGCGCGGGGCGTTCCAGACACGGCAGTTCTTCCTGCGTGGCTTCGGCAACGAGCGGGCGATGCTGCATGCCGTGGCGGCGCACATCGAGGGCATTCCGCTCGTGGTGACCTACAACGGCGGGTCGTTCGACCTGCCGCTGATGGAGACCCGCTGGCTCTTCCACCGGATGCCCCCCGCCTTTGAAGGACGGCCGCACTTCGACATGCTCGTCACCGCGCGGCGCCTGTGGAAGGCGGCGCAGGACGAGGAGGCGCGCAGTTGCCGCCTGGTGGCCCTCGAAGACGTCCTGATCGGCAACCGGCGCGTGGGCGACGTACCGGGCTTCGAGATTCCGCAGCGCTACTTCGACTTCGTGCGGTCGGGTGATCCCGCGCCACTCGAGCCCGTGCTCGAGCACAACCGGCTCGACCTGCTTTCGACGGCCCTCCTGTTCGGTCGCGCACAGCAGCTGGTGCAGCAGGGGCCGGCCGGGGCCAGCGATGCCTACGAGTGCCTGTCGCTCGCGCGGCTCCACGAGCGGTGTGGGGCCGTGGAACTTGCCGACGAGGCATACCGGGCCGCCCTCGAGCATCCGCTCGCCGACCGCGCGGCCCGCGAGCGCGCCTGGTACGGCCTGGCGATCCTCCAGCGACGTCGCCGGCGGCACGAAGACGCCGCGGCGTCGTGGCGCGAACTGCTGCTCGTCGTCGACCGGCGGAGCCGGCTCGCTGCCGAGGCCATCGAGGCGCTGGCCATCCACCACGAGCACCGGGCCCGGAACCTGCGCACGGCGCGCGCCCTGGCGCACAAGGCGCTGGCCGGCGAGCGCGATCCGAAGCAGCGCGAGGCGCTCGAGCACCGGCTGGCGCGGCTCGACCGCAAGCTCGAGCTGGCCCGTGGTGACCAGGCCCTCGCCGACACCGTCACCACGCCCTTGCCCTGGGGCGAGTAGGGAGAGGAAGATCAGTCCGGTCCGAGTCACATCGGGCCAGAGGCCGCCATGCGCATCGCGCCCGTCCGGCGGGTCAGGCGGATTCACGCCGCGCACTGGAATGCCGATCTATCCGGCGTGCCTGCCTCGCCCGCCTTCGAGACCGTCCTCGACGAGAAACTCCACGAAGTTGGTGGATGGGCTGGTGTGGCCGCACGGTGTCCGTCGTCGTCGGTGACGATGCCGGATCCGGCGTTGCTGGCATCGCTGTGGACAGGGTCCATGGCCAATCCCTTTGGCATCCGGGCTTTTGCGGGCCAGGCGTGGTCGCCGGTGGTGACCGACGCGCCGCCGGCCTCGGCGCCGGGCAGCCGGCGCGTGGGGCCCGCGGCCGGGCCACACACGGGGCCGCCGGTGGCCGCCCCGCAGCGGCCGATGCGTCCAGACAAGCCGAGGGTCATCCTGGCGATTGCGAACATGCAGCAGCGCCAGGCCCTGGCGGAGTTCGTCGAGGCGGGTATCGCGCCTGACGCCCGCCAGGTGGCCCTCGACGACCTCAAGGCAGCCTACCGGACGCTGGCGCGGATCTACCATCCCGACCGGCACCTTGCTGCCAGCGAGCCCGTCAGGGCCCACTGCGGGGCGCGGTTCGCGCGCGTCGCCGCGGCCTACAGCCTGCTCGTCGCCACGACGCGCCCCGACGCCTGATCGGTCAGGCTGCGCCCGACGCCTGTCCCCCGCGCCTGCCTGCCGTCACTGCCGGCCTCCCCGATGTTCCGCACCTGCCTGGCCCTGCCTGATGGGCTACCATGCTGGGCTCGATGATCCACCTGCCCGGCCTCGGGGCCTTCGATCACACCAGCGGGTTCGTGCCGTTGCCCTCGACGGCCGACGGACGGTTCCGCGTCGGGCAGCATGGCGTGACGGCCATCGCGGCGACCGGCGACCGAAAGGTCGAGTTCGTGGCGGTCGGCGACCGGACGCTGGCGCACGTGCGCTCGGGGCTTGGCTATCCCGCCTACTATCCGGTCGAACCCGTGTGGCTCGACCGCCCGGTCCGGGCCGTCCTGATGGATCTCGACGGCACCAGCGTCAGGAGCGAACGTTTCTGGATCCGGATGATCGAACAGACGACGGCGACGCTCAAGGCCGACCCGGGTTTTTCGCTCGAGGACGACGACCTGCCCCACGTGTCGGGGCACAGTGTGTCGGAGCATCTCGATCACTGCCTCAGGAAGTACGTGCCTGGCGCGAGCGTCGAGCAGGCCCGCGAGGTCTACTTCGCGCACGTGCACCGCGAGATGCGGGCGATTCTCGAGGGGCGCGGCCAGGCTGGCGCGTTCGAGCCCGTCGAGGGCCTGCGCGAGTTCCTGCTGGCGCTCAAGGGCCGCGGGATCAGGATTGCGCTGGTCACGTCGGGACTGCACGAGAAGGCCTGGCCTGAGATCGTGTCGGCCTTCCGGGCGATGGACCTTGGCGACCCGGCCGCGTTCTACGACGCAATCATCACCGCGGGCGTGGCGATCAGGCCCGGGCAGCCCGGAACGCTCGGCGAACTGGCGCCGAAGCCCCACCCGTGGCTGTATGCCGAGGCGATGCGCGTGGGGCTGGGGATGCCCTTCAGCGAGCGCAGCCACGTGCTCGGGCTGGAGGACAGCGGCGCGGGAGTGTGCGCGTTGCGACTGGCTGGCGTGACGACGGTCGGGATGGACGGCGGGAACATCGACCGGAGTGGCACACGATCCCTCTGCGCACGGGTCTGTGCGTCATTCGAGGACGTGCTGCAGATGATCGACGGGTAGGAGCGATGGACGGGTGATCCCCCGGGCGGGCGATCACCCTCCACGCGTGCCTCGACCGGCCCCGACGTCAAACGGCGGTATGACGCGTCGGGGCCAGGCGGTCGCCTGGCGACTACTTCGCGGCGGCGGCGGCGGCCGGCTTCTTGGCAGCAGCCTTGCGCGCGGCGACCGAGATCGTGCCGAACTTCTTGGTGAAGCGGTCGACGCGTCCCTCGGTGTCGATCAGCTTCTGCCGGCCCGTGAAGAACGGGTGGCAGGCCGAGCAGATTTCAAGGTGCAGTTCGTGCTTCGTCGAACGCGTCTTGAACGTGTTGCCGCAGGCGCAGCGCGCCTCGACGACCTCGTACTTCGGATGAATCTTGGCCTTCACTGACGGCTCCTTCCAGCCAAACGCAAACAGGGATTGTAACACGGGCCCGCCGGGAGCTGGGGGCGGTCGCCCCGGTCGCGGATGCGCCTCGGGCCGTGCCGCGGCGACTGGCTGGCCTGGTGCCCCGGCGGGGCGGGCCTAGGGGATCGTCGCCGTCCGGTCCCAGCGGTGCGACCGCAGCGCGTCGAGCAGCTCCGGTGCGAGGCGGCGGCCGTCGCCAGCGGCGACGTTGCGCTCGACGTGGCCCGACTTGCGCATGCCGGGGATGGTCGTCGACACGGCCGGGTGGTGCAGGATGAAGCGGAGCGCCATGTCGGGCAGGGTGGCCCCGTCGGGCACGAGCGGCCGCAGGCGGTCGACCCTGTCGCAGACCTCGCCGAGGCGTTCGGGCGTGAAGTAGATGTTCCGCCAGTCGCCGTCGGGCCACGTCGATTGCGGGGTGAGTGTTCCGGTCAGGCTCCCTTCGTCGAAGGGCACGCGGGCGATCACCGCGACCTGCCTGGCCAGGCAGGCGGGGAACAACTCGTCTTCGGGCGCCTGGTCGAAGATGTTGTAGACGACCTGCACCGCATCGACCAGCCCGGTGTCGAGGGCCTTGAGGACGTTGGCCGGTTCCCACCGGTTGACGCTGATGCCGAAGCCGCGGATCAGGCCCTCGCGCTTCAGGTCTTCGACTTCGCGTTGCCACTCCTCGTCGGCGGCCCACGCGTCGTTCCACACGTGCAGTTGCTGCAGGTCGATGCAGTCGATGGCGAGGTGCTTCAGGCTGACCTCGGTGCAGTGCCGGATGTGTGCGGCCGGGAACGTCTCGCGCACGTGGTCGGTCGCGACGCCGGGCCAGCGGCGGTTCAGGGGCGGCACCTTCGTGGCGACGTAGAGCCGCTTGGCCCGATGCGTGTGCAGCAGGCGGGCGAGGATGCGCTCGCTGCGGCCTTCGCCGTAGGCCAGGGCGGTGTCGAAGAAGTTGACGCCGTGGTCGATCGCCGTGTCGAGCGCCCGTGCCGACTGCGCGTCGTCGGAACCCGACCAGCCGCCCATGCCCCACAGTCCGTGCCCGATGGCCGAGATGCGCCATCCGAGGCGCCCGAACGTCCGATGCTCCATGGCGGGTCATTATGTGCCAGCCCCGGACCGGCGGGCATACATCAGCTGGCGTTACAATCGGCCGCCATGGCCACAGCCGTCCTTGCCCTGGGCATCGTGTTGTTCTCGGCCAGCCTGTTCACGGCGGTCTTCCGCCGGACGCAGGTGCCCGACGTGCTGTCGCTGATCCTGCTCGGCATCCTGGCGGGCCCGGTCTTCGGCTTCATCAGCGTCGACGACTTCGGCAAGGTGGGCGGGGTGATGAGCAGCGTGGCGCTGGTCGTCATCCTCTTCGAGAGCGGGATGTCGCTCGAACTGCGGGCGCTCACGCAGTCGATCAGGGCCACGTCGATCGTCACACTGCTGACGTTCATGGCGACGATGGTGATCGTGGCGGGCGTCGCGCATTTCGGTGTCGGCCTGCCGTGGCTGTTGGCGTGCGCCATGGGTGCCATGCTCGGCGGCACGTCGTCGGCCGTCGTGATTCCGATGGTGAGGCAGTTGCCGATCGGCACCGTGCCGGCCACGGTGCTCATCCTCGAGTCGGCGCTGACCGACGTGCTCAGCATCATCGTGGCGATGGCGTTCATCAACGCGGTGAGCCAGGGGACGCTGGCGCCGATGGCGATTGCCGGCGGCATCCTCGCGTCGCTGATTCTCGCCGCCCTCATCGGCGCCGTGGCGGCGATGGTGTTCCTGTTCTTCGTCAACGCGCTGCGCGCGATGCCCAACGCGGTGTTGTCGCTCCTTGCCTACGTGTTCGTGACGTACGGCATCACCGAGATGCTGGGATTCAGCGGTGCCATCGCGGCGCTGGCGCTGGGTTTCACGCTCACGAACCGTTCCGGCCTGGGGATCACGACGCTGCGCTGGTTCGCGCACGTGGCCGAGGTGAAGACGCCGCGGTACGTGCAGGCGTTCCTCACCGACGCGATCTTCATGCTCAAGACGTTCTTCTTCGTGTACCTGGGCCTGTCGATCCACTTCGGCTCGCTGCCGTTCGTGCTGTGGGCGGCCCTGGCCATGGGCGTCGTCTACGCGGCGCGCGCGGTCATCGTCCGGTACACGGCGACATCGGGAACGCCGGTGGCCGACGCGAACGTGATGGCGGTGATGGTGCCCAAGGGGCTGGCGGCCGCGGTGCTGGCCTCCGTGCCGCTGCATCGCGGTTTTCCCGAGGGGGCGGCGATGCAGCAGTTCACCTACATGGCCGTGCTCATCAGCATCGTGCTGACGTCAGTGCTCGTGCCGATCGTGCAGCGTGGCGTGCCACGGCTGCCGCCCTCAGACGACGAGTGACGGGGTCCTCAGACGACGAGTGACGGGGTCACATCTTTCATTGCAGCATTTTTCAAGACCTGACCCCGCCCACGTCAGAACGCGGGGATCTGCTGCGTCAGGCAGTGAATCGTCCCGAGCCCCCAGACCAGTTCGGTGCAGTCGATGCCCACCACCTGCCGATCGGGCAGCGCGCGCTGCAGGATGGCGAGGGCACGCGCATCGTTCCGGCGATCGCGGAACGTCGGCACCAGCAGCGCCCCGTTGATGAACAGGAAGTTGACGTAGGTCGCCGGCAGCCGCTGGCCCTCGTGCACCACGGCGCGCGGCATCGGGATCTCGATGACCTCGAACGGGCGGCCATCCTGATCGCGCAGGCGCGAGACGCGGCGCCGGTTTTCCTGCAGGACCCTGTAGTTCTCGTCGCGCGGGTCGGCCTCGATGCCCATCACGATCGTCCGGGCGTCGATGAAGCGCGCCAGGTCGTCGATGTGGCCGTCGGTGTCGTCGCCGGCGATACCGTCGTCGAGCCAGAGCACGTGCGACTGGCCGTAGTAGTCGCACAGGTAGCGCTCGACCTCCGCCTTCGACAGCCCGGGATTGCGATTCCTGTTCAACAGGCACGACTTCGTCGTCAGCACCGTGCCGGCGCCGTTGAACTCGACCGCGCCGCCTTCCATGACGATGCCGGGGTACGACACGGGCAGGCGCCACTCCTCGGCGATCCGCGTCGGCACATCATCGTCCGCGTTCCACGGGGGATACTTGCCACCCCACGCGTTGAAGCGCCAATCGACGATGGCGGCCTGCGGCGTCCCCCGATGCGTCCGCAGGACGAAGGCCGGGCCGTGGTCGCGGCACCAGCACTCGTTGGTCGGGATCGCGTGCAGGTGCACGCGCCGGAGTGGGACGCCGCCCAACGTGAACGCCTCGAGGACGATCCGTGCGTAGTTGCCATTGGGGACGTTGACGTGCACCTCTTCGCGCCGCGCAATCTCGCGTGCGATCGCGGCGATGCTGGCGGGGATGGTGTGGTACTTGTCGGGAAACGAGATGCCCTCGGGGCGCGGCCACGAGAGCCAGACGCCGCGCTGCGGCGCCCATTCCGGGGGGAAGGCGTAGCCAAGCGACTTCGGCGTCTGGGCGAGGATGCGGAATCTCGGCACGGTGTGGTGTGCGGCGCGGGTCAGCCGATGAAGCGCTTCGTGATGTCGCCGTACGCGTCGATGCGTCGATCGCGCAGGAACGGCCAGTGCGTGCGCGAGAACTCCACGCGCGCGAGATCCACGGGGGCGATCAGGATTTCTTCGCGGTCGACCGAGGCGCGCGAGACGAGTGAGCCATCTGGCGCGCAGGCGAACGATTGACCCCAGAACTGCAGGCCGTCTGGCGAGACGGGCGTGCCATCGGTGCCCAGCACGTGTTCGTGGCCGATGCGGTTGGCCGCGCACACGTAGCAGCCGTTGGCGACGGCGTGGCTGCGCTGGATCAGTTCCCACGCATCGTGCTGCGCCTCGCCGTACTGCTCGCGCTCGCCCGGGTGCCATCCGATGGCGGTGGGATAGAAGAGGATCTCGGCGCCCTGCATGGCCGTCAGGCGGGCGCCCTCGGGGAACCACTGATCCCAGCAGATCAGGACGCCGATGGTGGCGTGCTTCGTTTTCCACGCCTTGAAGCCGGTGTCGCCGGGCGTGAAGTAGAACTTCTCGTAGAACAGCGGGTCGTCGGGGATGTGCATCTTGCGATACACGCCGAGGATCGACCCGTCGGCGTCGATGACGGCGGCGGTGTTGTGGTAGAGGCCCGGGGCGCGCTTCTCGAACAGCGAAGCGACGATCACGACGCCGTGTTGCCGCGCGATCTTCGCGAAGCGGTCGGTGCTCGGGCCGGGGATCGACTCGGCGAGGGCGAAGAACCGATGGTCTTCGACCTGGCAGAAGTACTGCGACGCGAACATCTCCTGCGTGCAGATGATCTTCGCGCCGCGCCTGGCGGCCTTCTCGATGAGGGCGGCCTGGTGGGCGCGGTTGGTCCTGGGGTTTTCGACGCACGCCATCTGCGTGATGGCGACATCGATCACCGACGAGGCGCGGCGGGCGGCAGTGGGCTTCGACATCGGCAGAGCAGTGTACGACAAGGGGTCACATCTTTCTTCATCGCATTTCGCACGGTCTGTCCCCGAACCGGTGTGTGACAGAGCGCGCAAGAGGCGATGAACGACACGGCGGCGACACTGCGGGGTCACATCTTTCTTCATGACGTTCTGCACGGTCTGGCCCCCTCCTGGCTCGAACCCGCCCGGCTGGGGACAGAGCGTGCGAAAAGTGATGAAGAAAGATGTGACCCCGCCTACGCGGGGTGGGTGCGGAGCCAGGTGCGGAGGCGGCGCTGCAGCGCCGCGACCTCGGCCTCGCGGCCGAAGCGCTCGGTGGTGATGCGCCCCAGGCACTCGAGTGCCAGCCGCGCCGCGGCCCGCCCGTCGTCCGTCCCGCGGTCGGCGTCCACCACCGGCAGCAGCACCTGCACCGCCTGCCACCGTTCCTCCTGGCGATCGCGCAGCCGCCGCTCGCGGCGCACGTAGGCCCGGCGCACCTCAGGGGGCATCGCCGACAGGGCCGCCTCGACCTGCACCGGCGGGCACGGCGGCGACCAGCACCCGTAGCTCGTGGCCAGTATCAGGCGCTGATACCCGCTGTACAGGCGATCGTGGAACAACAGCCGCTCAGGCTGATCGGCAAGCAGCTGCGCGTACGAGATCCGGTCGGCAGCCGACGCTCCTGGTGCCGACGCCCGCGCGAACGCCGTCGCAGCCCGCCGCATCCTCGCGGCCCGCACGGCGTTGCCCGCACGCTCGTACAGCACCGCCGCCTCGGCAAACCGCGTCGCGCGCGCACGTCGCACGGCACGCGCGTAGTCGATTTCCTGGCCGACTGTCAGGCGTGGGGCGTTCCACGCGCCGGCGGCAGACGGCAGCGCCAGCAACGACGCTGGCCACTCGCGTCGCGCGCGGTCAAGCTCGGCGTCGCTCATCCAGACGTCGAGCAGGTAGGGCAGGTCGATCGACCATGCCCAGCCTTCGGGTACCGGGATGAGCCACCTCGCCGCGAACCGACCCTGCGCCAACTGTTCTGCCTGTACTTCGTCCATCGGCCGGTCATCACCAGGGGCGCGAAGGAACGCGGCGCGCAGCGCTTCGACGTTGTCGCCCAGCTGCATCGACAGTCCGACGACCCCGCGCGCAGCCGTCCGCTGGACTGCCGTGCCCTTCAGGGATGGGTCATCCAGGATCCGCTGAAGCTCGCCGCGCGCCTCGCCGAGGCGCCCGGCGACGCTCAGGGCGGCCGCATGCTCCCAGCGGACGTCGGGGTCGCCCCGCAGTGCCGACGAGGGCGACAGGCGCTCGTGGTAGCGCAGCGCTGCCTCGGCATCGCCGCGGTACAGCGCCGCGCGCATCAGCAGCGCCGCGAGGTGGTCGCCATCCGGACCCCGGAAGAGGTCGCGCCGTGCCTCGAGGACGGTGATCGCGCGCGACGCGATACGGTCGCGGTACACGCGCCGCGCTCGCCCGAGCGCCTCGGCGGTCGCCGATCCCGCGACCTCGCCCACTTCCTCGTTGGGGACCGGGTTGGTGAGCAGCGTCACGGCAAACACCGCGTGCGACGGCGTGTCGAAGAACGCCTCGACATCGTCGAGCAGTCCGGTGTCGGTGCCGTTCCACCGATACAGCATCTGCAGTGACAGTGTCAGCGACTCGGTCGAGAACACCGTCGCCGGCCGCGCGAGCTCGTCGAGGTAGATCTTCGCGGCGCTGGCACGATCGCCCGCCATGTGAAGGCACCGCGCCAGCCACCCACGAGCCTCGCTCGCCATCTCGGGCGTCAGCGATCGCGCGAGGAAGGTCTCGAACGCCTTCGCCAGGTTGGCCCAGCCCTCGTCGGCGATGTCGCGCTCGAGCGCCCGCAGGCGCACCTTGAGCGCGACGAGATCGAGTTCGTCTCGGGCCGCCGCATCGGGGCTCGCCAGCCGCGCCGCGGCGATCGCCGCGGCGACAGCCTCGACCAGCGTGCCCGCGTCGGCGTCGCCGGTGTCACGCACACCCACCAATCGCTGGTACGTCTCACGGACGACGTCGAGGGGAGCGGTCGACATCGGCGTGCGCATCCCGGCGAACGCGCCGGGCAGCACCACGCCTGGTGCGGCTGCGAACGAGGCGTGATGGCGCGACAACGGACGCCAGAGGGCGTCGTTGTAGTGCGACCGCGGGAGGAAGTCGACGCCGCACGCGTCGGCGATGACGTGGGCGACGACGATTGCGATGGCGATGGCGATGGCAGAACGCTGGCGCGGCATGGCGCGGAGTCCTTCAGCGGTGTGACGGCGGCGAACGTGGGGCAGGAGCGTCGGGCGGCACCTGCAGACTAAGAGCACGTTGCGAAATTAGCTGACAACCCACTTGTACTTTGATCGCGGGCTTGGTACTTTCGCCTGACCGACAGCGAGGCGGTCAGGCATGCCGAAGGCCGTGATCGACGATGACCTGTGGAGCCGCATCGAGCCGCTCCTGCCGAAGCGTCGGCCCCGCAATCGACGATACGCCGGCCGAACGCCCATTCCCGACCGGGCCGTCTTGACGGGCATCCTCTTCGTGCTCCGGAGTGGCATCCCGTGGAACATGCTGCCCCGCGAGATGGGGTGCGGGTCGGGCACGACCTGTTGGCGGCGCCTGGTGCGCTGGCAACGCGCGGGCGTCTGGAAACGCCTGCACGCCGCGTTGCTGACCGAACTGCGTCGCCGCGGACAGCTCGACCTGGCTCGGGCGGTGGTCGATAGCTCGTCGCTCCGCGCGCTGCGCGGGGGAAAAAAACTGGACCGAACCCTACCGATCGCCGCAAAGCCGGGTCGAAGCATCATGTT